>CANHOE010000013.1 GCA_947462175.1 Burkholderiales bacterium
CCCACTCCTTTCACAACGCCGCAAGGAAGAGGATTTCGAGCTGTCGCCGGTGCTCGAGTTCGGCATGCGCGATGGCGAACTGCGGGCGCCGCTGGGTGCGCTCTCAGGTCGCGGCCTCGAGTCGCTGCTGCGCCGCTACACCCTGCCGGTGCGCGGGATACGCGACTTTTCACAGCTCGCGATCCCGTTTCGGGCCGTGGCCACCAACATGGAGACTGGCCAGCCGGTCATCCTGGGCAGCGGCGATCTGGCGTTGGCACTCCGCTCAAGCATGAGCGTGCCGGGCGTCTTCGCGCCCACCGAGGCCGATGGCCGCATCCTGGGCGATGGCGGCCTGGTGGACAACCTGCCCGTCGACGTGGCACGAGCGATGGGCGCCGACATCGTGATCGCCGTCAACATCGGCACGCCGCTGTCAGGCCGCGATGCGTTGAGTTCGGTCACCGGACTCACGGCGCAGATGCTCAGCATCCTGACCGAACAGAACGTGGCGCGCAGTCTCGCCCTGTTGAAGCCCGGCGACGTGTTGATCGCGCCGCCCCTGGGTGCGCTGACATCAGGCGACTTCAACCAGACACGCGAGCTCATCGATCAGGGGGAAGCCGGCGTGCGGCCACAGTTGGCGAAGCTCGCCGCGCTGTCGCTGCCTCCGCAAGCCTACGCCCAGTGGCAAGCCGCACACCGTCAGCCCGCGGCGGAACCCGCACAGGTGTCCTTCATCCGCTTCGAGGGCAGCGAGCTGACCAACCCCCAGCGCTTCGCCCGTGAGCTTGAATCGACAACTGGCGCGCCCTTCGACCAGAAGAAAGCCGAGCGCGATGCCCGTCGGCTCGCCGCCAGCGGCGACTACGCGCGGGCGGACTTCCGACTGGTCAACACACCCGATGGGGACGGACTCATCTTCGATCTCGAGGACAAGCCCTGGGGACCTCATTACTTCCGCGTCGGCATCGACCTGTTCACCGATTTCCGGGGTGACAGCGCGTTCAACCTGAAGCTGAACCACGACCGGCGCTGGCTGGACGAGAACGGCACCGAGTGGCGCAACTTCGTGCAGATCGGCGAGACGCCGAAGCTCTACACCGAGCTGTATCACCCGCAGAAGTGGACGATCGGATGGAGCAGCGACTGGTTCGTCTCCGGTTACGCCAGCGTCGAGCGGCGGCGAGTCACCGTCTACGAGGCCAGCAGCGCCGACGAACTCGGCCGCTTCAGCCGAACCACGGGCCGCTTCGGCATCGACATCGGCCAACCCTGGGGCAAGTTTGGTGAGCTGCGACTCGGCATCAGCCACGTCGTGTCGCACAACAACCCCGATCTGCTCGCCGCGGCCTATCCAGGACCAGGCAGCAGCCAGACGGTGCGGGAAACTGGCGCGCGCTTCAAGGTCATCATCGATCAGCTGGACTACGTCAACTTCCCACTGAACGGTTACCGAATCGAGGGTGAAACCGTGATCGGCTCGCGCATGGTGACGGGCGGTTCAGGTCGCAATGGCTTCACGCGGTTCGAGCTGGACGCCACCGCTGCCGTGAGCTGGGGACGACACACGCTCAACGCCTACCTGAGCGCCGAAAGTGCGGGTGGCGCAGACCTCTCCACCGACCTGGGCCGCTACAGCTACAACCTGGGCGGATTTCACCGGCTGTCGGGCTACCGCTTCAACCAGTTGGCCGGCAACAATGTTTTGTTTGCTCGGCTGGAGGGCTATCGACGGCTGGAATACGTGCCTTTGCTGGCCCGAGGGTTGTTCGTAGGCTGCACGCTCGAAGCAGGCAACGCCTGGACGCGCAAGAGCAGTGTGTCGCTGTCGAACCTGCGCACCGGCAGCAGCCTCTTCGTAGGTGCAGACACCACCGTCGGCCCTCTGTACCTCGGCGTCACCTACGCGCCACGCGGGCACTCAGGGGTGTACATGTTCCTCGGGCGCCCCTGACGCTGGCGTTGCAGGCGTGGGCGGGCAGACCCAACCGTGCAACAAGGTCGCCGCGTCGCCGACGCCGCTTTTCTTGAGTGCAGAAAAAAGTGCGACGTTGACATCGGCTTCTTCCGTTGTCAGCTCGGCCAGCGTCTGCTGGGCTGCGGCCAGTGCAGCCTGTGCCTCGCTGCGGTTGAGTTTGTCCGACTTGGTCAACAGAACCAACAGCTTGACCGCGCCGTTGCCGACGCGCGGCGCGATGAAATCGAGCAACTGTCGGTCGAGATCGGTGAACCCCAAGCGCGAATCGACCATGAGCACGACACCCGCCAAGCTGCGACGCACCTCGAGGTAATCGGCCATCACCTGCTGCCAGCGCAGCTTGGCGCCACGCGCCACAGCCGCATAGCCGTAGCCCGGCAAATCGGCCAGCAAAGCGTTGGCCCCCAACTTTGGGCCCATCTCGAACAGGTTGATGTGCTGGGTGCGACCTGGCGTCTTCGACGCAAAGGCCAGGCGCTTCTGCTGCGTCAATGTGTTGATGGCGGTCGATTTACCGGCATTCGAGCGGCCGACAAAGGCGATCTCGGGCAGCTCGGTTTGTGGCAGTTCATTCAACCGGCTGGCGGTGGTCAGAAATCGCGCGGTGTGCGCCCAGGCCAACGCAGCCTTCTCGGCTGAATTGCCCTCGGTGGCCGCATCGATCCCCTTCGCGGGCGTCTTCATTTGCTCGGTCATGCCACCTGCCAAATTCTGCAATTGTAGAATCGAGCGATTAACAGTTTCCCTCTGGTCTCCGTCATGAAGTTTGCGTCTGCTCTCCTGTTGTGTTTCGCTGCTGTCACTGCCTCGGCCAACGAGAAGAACCCCGCGGCGTTTAAGCCCGATCTGACCAAAGGTGCTGCCACAGCGGCAGTGTGCTCTGCCTGCCACAGCAGCGATGGCTCCCGCGGGAGTCCGGCACAACCCATCTTGCAAGGCCAACATCCGGAGTACCTCGTCAAACAGTTGACCGAGTACAAGAGCGGGCTGCGGGCCAACGCGATCATGAGTGGGATGGCCGCCACGCTCAGCGAAGAAGACATGAAGAACGTCGCTGCGTTCTATGCGTCGAAGCATGCCAAGCCCGGCTTCGCCAAGGACGCAGAACTCGCCAAGCTCGGCGAGAAGATCTACCGCGGCGGTATCGCCGATCGCCATGTTCCAGCCTGCGCGGGGTGCCATGGCCCCAACGGTGCCGGCATCCCCGCACAGTACCCGCGCATGGCGGGGCAGCACGCCGACTACACCGCCGCTCAGTTGACCGCATTCCGCGGGGGCGTGCGCAAGAACAATGCGCAGATGACGGGTGTGGCGGCAAAGCTGAACGACCGCGAGATCCAGGGGTTGGCCGAGTACATTGCAGGGCTGCACTGAATACGCGCAGCGCCA
Organism: Burkholderiales bacterium; assembly: GCA_947462175.1. Classification (GTDB taxonomy): domain Bacteria; phylum Pseudomonadota; class Gammaproteobacteria; order Burkholderiales; family Burkholderiaceae_C; genus PBB1. The sequence goes on from CANHOE010000013.1 coordinate 3,350, forward strand.
AGCCAAGCCGGTCGTTGACCGGCTTTTCTTTGGGCGCCCTTCAGCCCCACGGGGGAGAAGCTCAGGGGTCTGAGCTGCTATCGGCATGCTGTTCATCGGGCATCGAGCTCTGCGACAGGCGTAAAGTGTCAGCAGACACAATCACCATCCATGCCCTACATCCACCGCACCCCCACTGGAGCCATCGACAGCCTGCACCGCCAGCCGGTCGCAGGCGCTGATGAATTCCTGCCGGACCAGCATGCAGAGGTGCAGGCTTTCGTCGGCCGCAGTGGCGACGAAGAGGGCTATTCGAAGCTCGACGCCGATTTTGTGCGGGTGCTCGAAGACGTGATCGACACGCTGATCGTCAAAAACATCCTCAACATCACCGACCTTCCGCCTGAGGCGCAGGCCAAACTGTTCGCACGCAAGGGCTTTCGTGAGCGTCAGTCGCAAAGATCGCTGCACTTGTTCTCGCCATCGGGCTCCAACGACGTGATCTGATTCACGCTGTGGGGCCAGCCAGACCCGCCCGGGAGTCACCGCGTAAGGATCCTGTGGCGCCTGCGACACAAGGCCTCGCAGTGTCGAATACCAGCCCTGGAGTACCCGCATGCATTTCCTCAAAGACCACGGTTTCGTTCACAGCGCAGCCAGCGACATCACACCCCGTGATGTCTACGAAGGCCGCCGCACGCTGTTGAAGTCGATGGCCGCCGGCAGCGCCGGCCTGGCGATGGCATCGTGGGCTGCCCGCGATGCCCTGGCGCAAACCGCACGTCCTGGCAAGCTGGCCGCGCTTGCTGGCAAGCGCAGCAGCGTGGCCGCCGCTATGACGCTGGAGAAGCTCACGCCCTATGACGATGTGACCGCATACAACAACTTCTACGAATTCGGCACCGACAAGTCCGACCCCGTCCGCAACGCCGGATCACTGAAGACGCGTCCGTGGACCGTGAGCGTCGAGGGTGCGGTGGGCAAGCCCAGGGTCTACGACATCGAGGACCTGCTCAAGCTCAGCCCCATGGAAGAGCGCATCTACCGCATGCGATGCGTCGAGGGCTGGTCGATGGTGATTCCGTGGGTCGGCTATTCGCTGTCGGAACTGATCAAGCAGGTCGAACCGACCGGCAATGCGAAGTACGTCGAATTCGTCACCCTCGCCGATCCGAAAATGATGCCCGGCGTTGGCTCACGTGTGCTGCAATGGCCCTACGTGGAAGGCCTGCGTCTTGACGAGGCCATGAACCCGCTGACGCTACTGACCTTCGGCCTCTACGGCGAGGTACTGCCGAACCAGAACGGCGCACCTGTGCGCCTGGTCGTGCCTTGGAAATACGGCTTCAAGAGTGGCAAGTCGATCGTCGCGATCCGCTTCGTCGAGAAAGAGCCACGCACCAGTTGGAACAAGGCAGCGAGTAGCGAGTACGGCTTCTATTCGAACGTGAATCCCACCGTCGATCACCCGCGCTGGAGCCAGGCCACCGAACGCCACATTGGTGAGGGTGGCTTGTTCCAGAAAAAGCGCGCCACGCTGATGTTCAACGGCTACGAGCCGCAAGTTGGCCAGCTGTATGCCGGCATGGATCTGAAGAAGTTCTTCTGACCATCTGCCGCTGGCCCACGCACCATGAATCTGATGGCCAGTGCCGGCCCCGATCCCAGCCAGCGTTCCACGAACAACAGCACGGCCGCAGTGCGCGCGAGCGCGGTCGACGGCGGCATCAAGCGCAAGCCGTTCTTGCTGCGACCTGCAGCCAAAGTGCTGCTGTTCGCGCTGTGCTTGCTGCCGTTCTGGTGGTTGTTCTATGGCGCCTGGGCCAACACGCTCGGGCCCAACCCTGCCGAAGCGATCATCCGAGCTTCTGGCGACTGGACGCTGCGTTTTCTGTGCATCACGCTGGCGGTCTCGCCGTTGCGGCAATGGACAGGCATGCCAGCGCTGGCTCGCTTTCGCCGCATGCTGGGCCTGTTCGCCTTCTTCTATGTGGTGATGCATTTCCTGAGCTACAGCTGGCTGGACCAAAGCTTCGACATCGGCGCAATCGTCAGGGACATCATCAAGCGACCGTTCATCCTGGTTGGAACGGCCGGCCTGCTGCTGATGGCGCTGCTGGCGGCGACGTCATTCAACCGCGCCATCAAGGCCATGGGGGCGGCACGCTGGCAGATGTTGCACCGCGCGATCTATGCCATCGCGCTGCTCGGCCTGCTGCACTTCTTCTGGATGCGCGCGGCCAAGAACGACTTCGCCGAGGTCACGGTGTATGCCGCCGTCATCGCAGCGCTGCTGGGCTGGCGCATGAAACGGGCCCTGGCCAAACTTGGCGCCGGTACCACGATCTGACACCCTCGAACCCTTGGTGCCTGGGCCCCGCAGACCTGCCAGGGCACTCGTTCCGCCGTCAGCAGAGTTGCAGGGGTAGCGCGGTCTTGTAGCGAACCTGCTTGAGCGCGAAGCTGGAGCGGATCTTCTCGATCTCCTTCATCGGCGACAGCTGTTCGATGATGAAGCGCTCGAGCGCGGCGATGTCCGTCACCGCCACCCGGATGAGGTAGTCGGCCTCGCCCGACATGAGGTAGCACTCCATGACCTCCTCACGCGCCGAGACCTTGGCTTCGAAGGCATCCAGCGCCGCACGCGTTTGCTGCTTCAGGCTGATCGAGATGAACACGTTCAACGTCAGTCCCAGCCGTTGCGGATCGAGCAGCGCCACGTACTGCCGGATCACGCCGTTCGACTCCAGCGCCTTGACTCGCGCCAGACAGGCTGACGGCGACAGATGGACGCGCTTGGCCAGGGCGACGTTCGAGAGACTGGCATCGCTTTGCAGTTCGCGCAGGATGCGCAGGTCCACGGCGTCAAGTTGCATCATGCGTGTCTTTCTGGTTATCACCGAATATTGTGCTGAGAATGGCACTCCAGGCTCGAGATTTCAAGCGTAAATATCCAGTCTGATTGCCTATAGTGTCCGCTCCAAGGAGACCAGCCATGAGCGATATATCCATTCCCGCGTCCACCAGCGTCCTTTCAGTACCCGATAGCGACCCGCAAGAAACCGCCGAGTGGAAGGACGCACTGCAGGCTGTGCTGCAAGTCGCTGGCCCGCAACGGGTGCGCGAGATCATGGACGCGCTCGCCATCTCGGCACGCGACCCGGCCATCTCCTGGAAGCCGATCCGCGGCACGCCGTATGTGAACTCGATTCCTCTGTCGCAGCAGGCCCCCTTTCCGGGCGATCTGGCGATCGAGGAGCGTCTGGCTTCGCTGATGCGCTGGAACGCCTTGGCGATGGTCGTGCGCGCGAACCAGGCCTACGGCGAACTGGGCGGGCACATCGCCAGCTACGCCAGCGCAGCCGATCTGTTCGAAGTGGGTTTCAACCACTTCTTCCGCGCTGGTGAAGCTGGCGGCGGCGGTGACTTGGTCTTCTTCCAAGCGCACTCGGCGCCAGGCGTTTACTCGCGCGCATTCCTCGAAGGGCGGCTGAGCGAGCAGGAACTGGCCTACTACCGGCAGGAGATCGCAGCACGGGCCGCCGGCAAGCAAGGCCTCAGCAGCTACCCGCACCCCTGGCTGATGCCGGATTTCTGGCAATTCCCGACTGGCTCGATGGGACTGGGCCCGATCAGCTCCATCTTCCAGGCGCGCTTCATGCGCTACCTCAACCACCGCCAGCTGCAAAACACGGCAGGACGCAAGGTGTGGGGCGTGTTCGGCGACGGCGAGATGGACGAGCCAGAAAGCATGTCGGCCCTCACGCTTGCCTCGCGCGAAAAGCTCGACAACCTGATCTGGGTGGTGAACTGCAATCTGCAGCGCCTGGACGGACCGGTGCGTGGCAACAGCCGCATCATCGACGAGCTCGAAGCGTTGTTCGTAGGCGCTGGCTGGCGCGTCATCAAGCTGGTGTGGGGATCCGACTGGGACGGACTGTTTGCGAACGACACCACCGGCGCCCTGGCGCAGGCCTTCTCGCAAACCGTCGACGGCCAGTTCCAGACCTTTGCCGCCAAGGACGGCCGCTACAACCGCGAGCACTTCTTCGGCCAGAACCCGCAGCTCGCCGCCTTGGTGCAGGGCCTGAGCGACGAGCAGATCGACCTGCTCAAGCGCGGTGGTCACGATTTGGTGAAGATCTATGCCGCGTACCACGAGGCCATGAAGACCACCGGCTGCCCGACGGTCATCCTGGCGCAGACCAAGAAGGGCTACGGCATGGGCGCTGCAGGCCAGGGTCGGATGACCACGCACCAGCAGAAGAAGCTGGGGCGTGAAGACCTCATCGCCTTCCGCGACCGCTTCAAACTGCCGCTGACCGACGAACAGGCGGCCGCGCTCGAATTCGTCAAGCCCGACGCGGACAGCCCCGAAATGCGCTACTTGCAGGCGCGCCGAGCAGCACTCGGAGGAGGCATGCCCGCGCGGGCGACCCAGGCGGCTGTCGTGCCAGTGCCCAGCATCTCGAAATACGCGGAGTTTGCGGTCCAGGCCGATGGCAAGGAGATGAGCACGACGATGGCTTTCGTGCGCATGCTGACCAACCTGCTCAAAGACCAGGCCCTGGGACCACGCCTGGTACCGATCGTCGCCGACGAGGCGCGCACCTTCGGCATGGCCAACCTGTTCAAGCAGGTCGGCATCTATTCGAGCGAAGGTCAGGCTTACGAACCGGAAGACATCGGCTCGTTGATGAGCTACCGGGAAGCAACCAACGGACAGATCCTGGAAGAGGGCATCAGTGAAGCCAGCGCCATGAGCAGCTGGACGGCCGCCGCCACCAGCTACTCGCTGCACGGCCTGGCCATGTTGCCCTTCTACATCTACTACTCGATGTTCGGCTTCCAGCGCGTGGGCGACCTGATCTGGGCCGCTGCAGACCAGCGCTCGCGCGGCTTCCTTCTGGGTGCCACCGCAGGCCGCACGACGCTGGGTGGTGAGGGCCTGCAACACCAGGATGGCAGCAGCCTGCTGCAAGCCTCGACGGTGCCCAACTGCCGCACCTACGACCCTTGCTTTGCCGGCGAATTCGCAGTCATCCTCGACCACGGCATGCGCCAGATGCTGGAGCAGCACGAGGACGTTTTCTACTACGTCACGCTGATGAACGAGAACTACGCTCAGCCTTCGCTGCCCGCAGGCGCCGAGGCCGACGTGATCAAGGGGATGTACCGCTACAGCTCCTTGGCGAGCCCAAGCAACCCACCGCGCGTCCGCATGGTGGGCTCGGGCACCATCTTGCGCGAAGTGATTGCGGCCTCTGAACTGCTGTCGCAGGACTGGAACATCGCCTCAGAGGTCTGGAGCGCCACCAGCTTCAGCGAACTGGCTCGCGAGGCGCGCGAGGTCGAACGCTGGAACCGCCTGCATCCGCAAGAAGTGCCGCGCGTCAGCCATGTGCAACAGTGCCTGGGCGGCGAAGTGCCGGTGGTCATGGCCAGCGACTATGTGCGAGCGTGGCCGCAGCTCATCGCCAGCTACCTGCCATCGCCTGTGACGACGCTGGGCACGGATGGCTTTGGTCGCAGCGATACGCGTGCCGCACTGCGCAACTTCTTTGAGGTCGATCGATTCCAGATCGTGCTGGCGGCGTTGACATCGCTGCGTGCGCAAGGTCTGGTCGATGCAGCAACCTGCACGGCGGCGATTGCCAAATACGCGATAGCGCCTGAACAGGCACCGTCCTGGACTTGCTGACCCGCACGGCCACCTCGCAGTAAGTCGGCGGCGTGGGTTGAAGTCCACGCTGCCGATGTGCATTGATCGGGTCTTGCGCCGCACTGGCGACGCGCCGATCAGGGAAACCCTCGGCACGCCCAGCTGAACGCTTGCACCGAAATGTTCTATCGATGAGAACATTCGTGCCATGGCGCGTCTCAACTTCCACCATCTCCACTACTTCTGGGCCGTGGCCAAGGAGGGCAACCTCACCCGCGCAGCCACACACCTCCATGTATCGCAGTCGGCGCTGTCGGCGCAGATCCGGCAGCTCGAAGATCAGCTGGGGCAGGCCCTGTTTGCGCGCGTCGGCCGCGGCTTGCAGCTCACGGAGGCCGGGCAGCTCGCGCTGGGCTATGCCGAATCCATTTTCACAGCGGGCGCAGAACTGACGGCGCTGCTGCGCGAAGGCCACCGCGACGAACGCCAGGTGCTGCGCATCGGCGCCATGGCCACCCTGTCTCGCAATTTCCAGGAAAACTTCCTGCGGCCCTTACTGGAGCGCGAAGACGTGGAACTCGTGCTCCACTCGGGCAGCCTGGTCGATCTGCTGGCGCGGCTGCGAGTGCACACGCTCGATCTGGTGCTCTCCAACCAACGCGTGCATGCCAGCAGCGAGGACCCCTGGCGCTGTCAGCGCATTGCCCGTCAACCCGTCAGCCTGGTAGGCAAGCCGCGATCGAAGCGCAAAGCGTTCCGCTACCCAGAGGAGCTGGCCGAGGTGCCACTGCTGTTACCTGGGCGGGACAACGATATTCGCGCCGGTTTCGATCTGCTTTGCGAGCGGCTGGGTATTCGCTACCGACTGCGCGCCGAAGTGGACGACATGGCGCTGCTACGGCTACTGGCGCGTGATTCCGACAGCGTCGCACTGCTGCCAACGGTGGTGGTGCAAGACGAGTTGCGCACCGGGCGTCTTGTGGAATACAGCGTGGTCCCGGACCTTCATGAAAACTTCTATGCCATCTCGGTGCAACGTCATTTCACGCCACCCTTGCTGAAGACACTCCTCAAGCAGTCCGAGGCAGAAGTGCTGGGCGCACTGGACGGTTGAGCCATCGCACGACAGCGGTCGTCGATGGTCAAGTTGAAACAGTCAGATAGCCCGATAAAACGCATCAGCGGATGAGGCCAGCAGGCCACAAAGGCCTCAGTACTTCCCCTGAGCGCAGCAGGGTGGAGCGGTTTTGCAAAGGCCTGATTAAGCCTTTTTAGCTTACAGTCTCGTGCGGGTCGGATGACCGGCCTGCCGCAAAACGAAAATGACAGGAGACCCCATGCGTGTGATTCCGATCGCGCCGACGGCGCAGCCCGGTGCTGATGCCGCTTCATGCAACGATGAAGACGGCCGGGTACCCAAACTTGATTTGCCGCTCGTGCGGCGAGATTTCCTGAAGGGTTCGGGCCTGTTGACGGGCGCCATTGCCACCAGTTCGGTGTTAGCCACATTGGCACCATCTCCGGTTTGGGCGGTGGAGCTGAAGCAGCTCACAACCGGTGAAGGCAAAACGCTGATCGCAATGGGTCGCGTGCTCTTTCCCCATAAGAAGTTGCCAGATGCTGTCTATGCCTTACTGGCGAAGGATCTTGACGGCAACTCAGGCGCTCTCCCGGTCGTGCGCGACGGCATCGCTGCGCTCGACAAAGCGGCAGGCGGAAGCTTCATCAAAGCGACGGCCGCGAAAAAGCTGGCGTTGGTCAAGGCAATTGAAGGCAACCCTTTCTTCAACACCGTTCGTGGCCAGTGCATTACCTCCCTGTACAACAACGACATGGCCTTCACGGTCTTCGGTTACCCCGGCGCGTCCTGGGAGAAGGGCGGCTACCTCACGCGTGGATTTCAGGACCTGAAGTGGTTGCGTCCACCAACGGCCGAGGCCAGCCCACCTGCTTGGTGAGTTGAGTCGCTTTACTGGCCACGGGGCCACCACCAGCCGACACGGCAAGAATCAGAAGAATCGCAGGAGACAAGATGGCGAAATTTGACAACAGCGACGACTCGGTAGTCGTCATCATCGGTTCGGGCGCTGGCGGCGGCACGCTGGCCAACGAGTTGTGCCAGAAAGGCATCAAAGTCGTCGTGTTGGAAGCTGGCGCATTGCAGTCCAGCGAGAAGTTCATCAACGACGAGTGGAAGTCATTCAGCCAATTGGCTTGGCTTGATCCACGAACCACGTCGGGTACTTGGCGCGTTGCAAAAGACTTCTCCGGACTGCCTGCGTGGATCTGCAAGACCGTTGGCGGCACCACGACGCACTGGGCTGGCGCTTCGCTGCGTTTCCAGGAGCACGAGTTCAAGGTGCGCACCACTTACGGTGACATCAAGGGCGCCAACCTGATGGATTGGCCGGTGACCTTGAAGGAACTAGCACCGTACTACAGCCGCGCCGAAGACAAGATGGGTGTGACACGCACCCACGGCATTCCAGGGCTGCCCGGCAATAACAACTTCAAGGTGATGTACGCCGGAGCCACCAAGCTGGGCTACAAGGAAGTACACACCGGCAACATGGCCATCAACAGTCGCCCTCGCGACGACCGAGGTCAGTGCCTTCAATTGGGCTTCTGTTTCCAGGGTTGTAAGAGCGGCGCCAAGTGGAGCACGCTTTACACGGAACTGCCAAAGGCCGAGAAGACCGGCAACATGGACCTTCGTCCTGAGTCTCACGTGTCACGCATCGAGCACAACGATGCCGGCAAGGTCACTGGCGTCGTCTACTTCGACAAGGACGGCAAGGAACAGCGGCAAAAGGCGCGCATCGTTTGCGTTGCAGGCAATTCGATCGAAACACCACGCTTGCTGCTTTTGTCTGCGTCCAACCTGTTCAAGGACGGTTTGGCCAACAGCTCTGGCCAGGTCGGTCGCAACTACATGCGACACATGACCGGCTCGGTGTATGGCTTGTTCAAGCAGCCTGTGCATATGTACCGCGGCACTGTGATGGCCGGTATCGTTCGCGACGAAGCACATCACAACCCGAAGCGCGGCTTCGCAGGCGGCTACGAACTGGAAACGCTGTCACTTGGCTTGCCGTTCATGGCGGCTTTCCTGAATCCAGGCGCATGGGGTAGCGAGTTCACCGAGTACATGGATAACTACACCCGCATTGCCGGGATGTGGCTGGTGGGCGAAGACATGCCGCGTGAAACCAACCGAGTGACACTCAACTCGCAGGTCAAGGACCGTTGGGGCAACGCCGCGCCTAACGTGCATTACGACGACCATGAGAACGACATCGCGATGCGCGAGCACGCCTTCCGCCAGGGTCAACTCGTCTACGAAGCCGCCGGCGCAGTCAAGTCATTCCGTACGCCTCCGTATCCGTCGACTCACAACCTTGGCACCTGCCGTATGGGCGCCTCTGCGAAGGACAGCGTTTGCAATGCGTACGGACAAACCCACGACATCTCCAATCTGTTCATCAGTGATGGTAGTCAGTTCACCACCGGTGGCGCAGAAAACCCGACGCTCACCATCGTGACTTTGGCGATTCGTCAGGCTGAGTACATTGCCCAGCAGATGACCGCACGGACGATCTGATCGCTCGCAACTCCCCGTTCCGGTTCACTGAATCATTTTTTGAACTGGGAGTTAACCAAGCGGTTGCAGAGAATCAATCGCTGCTTCTGATGAATTTTTATTCGCCCGAAGCATGCTGCGTTGTCAGGTATCCAGCGGTCTCGCTGGATACCTTGACGCCTAACTTTGGTACGCGTGTTTCAGGTAGAGCTTGATTTCACTGAGATGGGGTGCTTGTTGCACATCTTGTAACGTTCACCTGCCGTTGATTCGGCACCCGACGTCACGGTGAGCCTGCGTGTTGAAGCTTCGATGAGCATGTCCTCCCGGATATTGCTCATAACAGGGTCCCGGGCGCGCAGTTCAAGTTCCGTGGTGAAGCCGCACCGTTGCTGCTGGGTCCTGCGCGTGTTCTCTTCGGTTCCCGATCTCGATTCGGAGAGCAGCTAGCTCGAACGAAACAAGTTGGGGCCAGGTTTAACGACCTCAAGAAGTCAGGATCAGAGACGCGGCGTCCACCCAGGATCAGGAAGGTTGCTCGGTCGAGATCGCTGAGCCACGACGACTGAAGACTCTGAGGCGCTGAGAAGGCTCTCCTCTGGGCAGAATGAGTTGTCTCTATTCAGGGGCAGCTCGGCCGTTCATACCGATGTTCCCGACTCTAGCCTCGCTGCTACCGTCAGAGATATCGCTCGACCGCACGACGTCTTCCAGGCGATACCGCTCCACTTTGCGATAAAGCGTGCTGCGTGACACGCCCAAAGCTCGCGCTGCCCTTGCCAGGTTTCCTTGGTGTTCCTTGATTGCGCGCACGATAGCCAAGCGCTCACTTTCTTCAAGGCTTGTGGCCGGTTGTTGCTCGCGCGGCGCTTGCGGCACAGCAGTGGGCAGTTGCGCCGCAGTCAGTAACTCTTCTGGCAATTCGCTAAGCTGCACGATATCTTGATCAGACGTCAACAACAGGCTCTCGATCAGGTTCCGAAGCTCGCGAACATTCCCGGGCCATGAGTAGGCGCGCATCACAGCCCGGACATCCGAGCCAAACTGGCGTACTGGTACGCCATGCCGCAAGGAGAGCTGGAGGTTGAAGTGATCAGTAAGTAATTCGATGTCCTGATCACGCTCACGCAGCGGTGGCACACGCACTCGGGTAACGTTGATTCGGTGGTAAAGATCACGCCGGAAGCGGCCAGCCTCGACCTCGTGGAGCAGATCGCGATTGGTCATGGCCAGCAATCGCACGTTCACATGCCTTGGTTTCCCGTCTCCCAAGCGGTAGATCACACCCTCCTCCAGCACCCGCAGCAGCACAGGTTGCAGATCAAGGGGAAGTTCACCCACTTCGTCTAGGCACAACGTACCGCCATGCGCCAGCTCAAAGCGCCCGGCTCGGCCTTCGTTGGTAGCTCCTGTGAATGCTCCGCGGACATGACCGAACAGTTCGCTTCCGATCAATTCCTTGGTGGTGGCGCCGCAGTTGAAGGTGACGAACGGGCTGTTGCGCTCATCATCGCCATGAATAGCACGTGCGAAAAGCTCTTTCCCGACGCCCGTTTCTCCTTGAATAAGCACCGGCACACGTCGAGCGCTGACCTGCCGGGCCCGCTCAATCGCAGTGTGCATCGCTTGGCTGTTCCAGACCAGCTTGGCAAAGCCGCCTCGATCAGTCACGGACGCCTGTACAGGCGCGGCAAAGTCATTGACCACACCTTTCGCATCGGATTCGGCCACAGGAGACGACTTGGGTGTGGCGCGCGCTGACTTCGGCACCATCAGTAGCCCGCCAATGAATGCGCCATTCAATGTCACCGGGTGTAGCCACTCGGAACGAAGGGTCTCGGGCAGACGGCGCGCCCAGTCATCAATGCTGTGTCCTGGCTCGAGCCCGGCGACGCGGGCACCCGGACGGAGTTCCAGGCCGGGTGCGTTACCGCTGCTGTGTACCAGACAGGCATTGCGGTCCAGTGCAAGCAAAGCCTGAGAATCCGTTCGCCCACTCATTTGCAGGCATGCCTCCAACAGCCGGCGATGCTCTTGACTGATGCGCTCGGCCAGCACAGCCTCAATTTGCCGTGCCGATGCGACTGCCAGCGCCAGGTTGTTGACTTGGTAGCTGGCCGGCGGGCAAGAAATATCCAACACCCCCAAGATCTGGTCAGTACCTGGCATGAACACGGGTGCGGCAGCGCAGACCCACAGCTTGATCCCGGAGCAGAAATGTTCTGCCGTGTGCACCTGAGCCGGCGTGCGCATCGCAAGTGCAGTACCGATTCCATTGGTGCCGATCACACCTTCGTTCCAGTTGCCGCCCTCGATAAGTCGAATGTCACGTGCTGCGGCCATGGTCGCGTGGTCACCCGCCATTTCCAGCACGACACCATGGGCATCAGTCAGCAGCATGATGGAACCCGACCGAGCCAGCAGATGGGCCGTGGTCATGAACAGCCCTTTTGCCGCTGCCAGGAGCATCTGGTTGCGGAGGCGCAGTTGCTCTAGTGCATCGCCTGCGACCGCGATCGGCGCGAGACGCTTGGCGGGCTCAATGCCGAACCGGCGGCTGCGCTGCCACGAAGACCAAACGTACTTGGATACGCAGCCGGCGGCCACCTCCTGACCGGTGACGAACCGTTCCCAGGCTTCCATGGTTTGCCGCTCCGAAGGTGCGGCTTGCGGTGCCGGCAACAGATCGCTTCCGGCTCGTGCAGACGCCAAATTGCCCGAGCTTTGATCGTCCAGCATTCGCGTCTCCGTTGTGGTCGCCTAAGCAGGCGCTGAACACGCTGGTTGCCAACGTGATTCTGTGGACTACGTGCGGTCTTTGGCGCAGCGTGACAGATTCAGCATGTCATGGTGCAAGCTAGTACAAAGCTTCACCTGTCAATTATCTGCTGCGTACCTCGAGAACTCAAGGAATCCGAGGGATGCCCATCCCGAGTGAGCTTACAGCTTTCACTCCTTTCAGAGAGCCCGCTAGACACACACCATCAACGTCTATGGAACGCTAGCTGTTAAGCTAAATGGGTTACTGGTGGACTCACGGACCGAGTTTGAGTGCCTGGAAGGCTCCAGCTCGCCAGTTCCCTCAAGGCACTCAACCGAACCGGCAGCCATAAGAATTCTCGACTCACGTATGTTCGTCGACTGGAGATGGCTCAAGAAATCACCCCCCGCTGTTGGAGCGTGCCGCAGACTGCTGCAGCGTACGGCGTCTCCGATGCGACCGCGGGAAAGTTGCTGATCCGCGAAATGCCCGGCTGCGAGGCGTGATTTGACGACGCGCCGTCGCGCCCGAATCGATCTCCCCGTGCTATCCAACCGGCCATGCGTTCGCCATCGTGGAGTTGCGCCATACGCGACGGACCCAGACGCGCATCGCAGCGGCGTTAGCGTATCGAAGTGGACCTGCAGCATCGTCCGATCGTTCAGTTTTGTCGCTGTTGAGCAATGTTGATCCTGTAGGGGCATTCGAATATCGCGCCCGTCGCTGTCACGGTCAGGCGTGCGGAGTTGCACACGCCTAGTGCCTTGCAGTACTTGCCCGACGTGGTTGCGTACTACGCTTGGATCGGTGTAAGCGTGCGAGGCTTGCTCAGCGTCGACGGCTCGGCATTCAGGTCCAACGACATCGGCGCCGGTTGTAAAGCGCCTGGTATGCGCCATCGCTTCACGGGGCCCTACCGGCCGTAGACCAACGGCAAGGCAGAGTGTTTCATCCACCCGGCGTTGCGCGCGTAGGCCTTCAGCGTTGCCCATCCACACTCCGGCGAGCCGAACCAACCCCCTCGATCACTGGAACACCTACTACGGCTGGCAACGCCCGCATCAGGGCGTCGGTGGCACTTTGCCAAGGTCTAGACTCAACCCGTCAAAAAATAGCCTCTTGACTCTTTACAGCTAGTGAATCGTGCACAAGTCATCGCTGAGTGAGTTTGATCGGCTTTTAGTTTTCATGATTGCCAGACCAGAGCACCTCCCAGACCGCCCTGTGGTCGCGTGGGCCTCGACATGAGCATGAAATTCATTGACATAAAGTGGCACCTCTCCTCCAACAAAAAAGCCGCAATGCGACACTGCGCATTGCGGCCTGTTTATCTGCTGACGCTTGGAGTGTGCTGTCACCCTGAACAAACAGAGCACAAATCCCCAGCGCAACAGGGAGCAGACAGTGCAGTCGGCGCGCCCGTCAAGGCCACCAACTGCCGCTGATTTATGCCCGTCCCAGCAGTTCTGCCCCGCCACCCGATGCCGGGCCAGCTGTTGGATCTAGCACATCTGGCTTCTTGGCCACCAAAGTCTGCGTGGTCAAGATCAATCCGGCCACCGACGCAGCATTTCGCACGGCGCTGTAGGTGACACGCACCGGGTCGATGATGCCCGCCTCTTCAAGGTTCACAAAATTGCCGCTGCGAGCATCGAGACCGACGCCGTACTCAGATGCCAATACCTTGATGAGTACGGCTTTGGCGTCCAGCCCGCGATTTGCGGCGATGTGATAGGCCGGGAGTTGCAGAGCGCGTTGCAGCATTGCCACGCCTTCCTTCACCGAACCTTGTGTGCTCTCAAGCAATGCTTTGAGCTCATCGGCTACGCGCAACAACGCCAGACCGCCCCCTGGCACAACCCCTTCTGCAATCGCCGCTCGTGCTGCGTGAATGGCGTCTTCAATCAACAGATATCTGCGCTTTTGTTCAACTGGAGTCGCTCCGCCGGCCAGCAGAATCGCGGTACCACCGGACATCTTCGACAGTCGCTCTTTGATCTTGTCACGCTCGATGTTCTCTGGCGCAAGTTCGAACTGGCGGTGGATTTGCTGGCGACGTGCGGCGATCATTTCCGGATCACCACTACCAGCCGTCACGATCGTCTGGTTTTGGGAGATGCGGACTTGCCGGGCCTGACCGAGGTCACGCAATTGCACAGCGGCGATGGTGCCACCCAGGTCGCGTGAGATCACACGTCCGCCAGTCAAGATAGCCAAGTCTTCCAAAGACGCCTTGCGCCAGTGGCCGTAATCAGGTGGGTGGATCGCGGCAACAGGCGATCCGCCGTTGTCACGCCAAGCCAACAAACCAATCACAGCAGGAGGCGCCACTTCTTCCGCAATGATCAACAGCGGACGCTTCGAAGAGGCAACCAACTTCACAACCGTGGCGACTTCGTCTGCTGTCAACAGGCGCTGGTCGGTCATCAGGATGTAAGGGTTGTCAAGAACCACCTGCATCTTCTCAACATCGGTCACCATGTGATGCGACAAGTAGCCCCGATCGAAGGCCATGCCGTCAACGACTTCTAGCATCGTTTCAACTGTCGAACCATAGTCGACGTCGACAATGCCGTCGGCACCAACACGCTCCAATGCTTCGGCAACGAGATTGCCAGTCGGGTCGTTGCTGGTGGCCACCAACGCCACTGCCCGCAGTTGCCCGCCATCGCGCAATGGTTTGGCGTTGCGCTTGAGCGCAGCGATCACCTCGGCGACAGCCATCTCCAAACCTTCTACGAGCTCAACCGGATTTGCGCCCTTGGCAAGGGAATCCAGGCCGCCCTGCACCAGCGCGTCTGCAAGCACGGTAGCGGTCGTCGTTCCATCGCCGGCAACCTCCGCCGTCTGCATCGATACCTCGCGCAGCACCTGGGCACCGATGTTCTCGAACGGGTTTTCGAGCTCGATTTCAGCAGCAATGCGCATGCCGTCACGTGAGATCATGGGCGAGCCAATCGGCCGATCAATGATCACGTTCATACCTCGCGGGCCGAGCGTACCGCGCACTGCCCTCGCCATCTTTGCGACACCCCGGCCCAG
>CANHOE010000014.1 GCA_947462175.1 Burkholderiales bacterium
CGCGGTAACCCGAGGCTTTGATCAGTCGGTCAATCCAGCCTTCGAAGCGCAAGCCGTTGGTGATGACCACATCGGCCCCCGCAACGCGCCGCACATCGGACGGCGTGGGCTCGAACACGTGCGCGTCGGCGTTCGGGCCGACGAGGGCACTGACCTCGACTGCCGGCCCGCCGACCTCGCGGGCGATGTCCGCCAGGAGCGAGAAGGTGGCGACGACCTTGAGCGCAGGTGCATTCACTGGCTCGGTGGCGCGTGCCAGCGGCCATGACGCAGCGCTGCCCAGCCCGCACAGAAGTTGGCGTTGGAAAGCGCGTCTCGTCTTATCGAATTCCATCGTCATGCCTTTCGGTGTGCGCGTTGTGACAACTGCCGCGCGAGCAGGCTGTCGCGCCGGCCTATCAGCAGCGACAGCATGTAGAAGGTGCCAGCCAGCAGCACGATGGCCGGCCCGGATGGCAGGTTGGCGTGGTACGACAAGAGCAACCCGCCCCAGCCGCTCAGCACCGCAAAGAGCGCGGCCACCGCGGCCAGGCTCCACACCTCGGCAGCCCAGAAGCGCGCGGCGGTGGCGGGCAGCATCATCAGACCCACCGCCATCAGCGTGCCCAGTGCCTGGAAGCCGCCGACAAGGTTGAGCACCAGCAGCATCAGGAAGAGTCCGTGCCCCCAGGCACCGGCATGGCCGAGATGGCGCAGAAAGCCCGGGTCGAAGCACTCCACCACCAAGGGCCGGTAGACAAGTGCCAGTGCCAGCAGACTGACGGTCGTGATGCCAGCGATCAGCAGCAGCGACGCGTCGTCGACCGCGAGCACGGTGCCGAAGAGAACTCGCATCAGGTCGACGCTGTTGCCGCGCATTGAGATGATCATCACGCCCGCTGCCAGCGCGATCAGATAGAAGGCGGCAAAGCTGGCGTCCTCGCGCTGCGGCGTCAACCGCGCGACCAGGCCGGCCAGACCAGCCACCGCGACCGCGGCCACGAAGCCGCCGATGCTCATCGCCCACAGCGAGAATCCGAACATCACGAAGGCGAGCGCTGCGCCCGGCAGCAGCGCATGTGCGATCGCGTCGCCGACGAGACTCATGCGGCGCAGCACCAGCAGCGTGCCGATCGGCCCGCAACTCAAGCCCAGTGCCAGGCAGGCGACCAGCGCGCGGCGCATGAAGCCGAATTCGACGAAGGGCTGGATCAGCAGCGCATTCAGCGTGGCAAGCAGCGTCATGACATCGGACCCGGTTCGACTGAACTGCTGGCAGGCGCTGCGCACCAGTCGGCATGCTCGTCCCACTGTTCGGCCATCTGCTGCGCACGCTTCAGGTGATGCGGCAGCAGCACTTCATCGGTCGGGCCGTGGGCCACGCATTCGCGAGCCAGCAGCAACGACAGCGGGAAATGCTCGCGCACCTGGGTCATGTCGTGAAGCACTGCGATCACCGTGCGGCCCTCGGCGTGCCAGTGCTGTACCAGCCGCATCAGGTCGGCGGTGGTGCGGGTATCGATGGCGTTGAAGGGCTCGTCGAGCAGGATCACCGGCGCGTCCTGCATCAGCACCCGGGCGAACAGCACGCGCTGGAACTGACCGACTGACAACTCCGAGATCAGCCGATGCTCGAAACCGATCAGCCCGACCTGCGCGAGCGCGCGCAACGCTGCCTGCCGTTGCGCCGCCGTGGCACCTCGGAACCAGCCGATGCGAGGCCAGGCCCCGAGCATCACCACATCGAGCACGCCGAGCGGAAAGCTGCGATCGATGCCCGACTGCTGCGGGAGGTAGGCCAGTCCGCCGCGGCTCAGGCCGCCGGTGCTCACGCGACCCGTGCTGGGCTGGACGCGGCCGGTCAGCGCGTCCAGCAGCGAGCTCTTGCCGGCACCGTTCGGACCTATCACCGCTGTCAATGAGCCGGGTTCGAAGCGGCAGCTCACGTGATGCACTGCCGGGTGCTGGTGGTAGCTGACCGTCAGGTCTTCGACCGCGATGGCCGGTGGTGCGACCGCCAGCGCATCGGCGCGCTCATGGACCATCGACATGTTCGCTTTCATGGCGTGCCCGACAGTGCCCAAGCGACTGCAGCCCACAACCCGGCGCTCAGCGCCACCGCGCCGGCCAGCCGACCTGAGGCAGAGCGCATCAAAAGGCTGGTCGGTGGTTCGCCTGCTGAGTCTGCCGGCGCTGGCTTTGGCGGATGCGCGTGCGTGCCATGGCTGTCGCTGGTCCCATGACGATGCCCCGCGTCGTGAGCATGCGCGTGGACGTGCCCGTGCGAGTGTTCATGCGCGCGCTCGCTTCCGTCCGCGGGAGCAGTTGCGTCGGCATCCGGATGCAAAAGATCGGGCTTCATACGGACGCTCCGTTCACGCAGCTCGCGCATCGCCCGCGAAGTGTCAAGTCATGGTGTTGCACCTCGAAGCCCGGTGGCGCCAGGTCATTCATCGGCCCGGGGCAGGCATGGATAGGGTAGACACGGTCGCAGGCGGTGCAGTGGAAATGGTGATGGTGATGCGATGCGGCGTCGGCGTGCCGCGCTTGAGTGGCGTGCTGTGTCGCGTGCGCAGCGTGCTCCTGGACGACGTTCACCGATGCTTTCTCGCTCGTCGCGATCTCGAAGCGCGGCGGTTGCCCCGGCAACTCAACGCGGACGATCTGTCCGGTGTCCTGCAGGCCTCTGATCTGCCGGTAGACCGTCGACAAATTCAGGCTGGGTACTGCCGTCTTGGCGCGCTCCAGCAGCTCATGCGGGCTCAAGGCCTGACCACTGCGTGCAAGGGCATCGACGACCGCTTGGCGTTGGCGGGTGTGGCGTTCCATGCTGCAATGCTAATGCAATTGCATTGGCAATAGTGATGGGGTTGACTCTCGGATCGGTGTCGGATTGCGGTTGGCCAACTGCACGAGGTTGTGGCGGCGCAAGCGCGCGCGCCTGGTCACCCCCAACTGCGCCGCTGCCCGTCACACGACGAAGCCGAACTCGCTGCCCGGCGACAGCAGGATGATGAAGACGGGCCCATCAAGCACCGGCAGCTTCATCACACACGCCATGCCCCAACCCACCGCTAACATATCGCGCTTACAGGGAGGCGGGAGTCGAGCATGCCGGTGATCGTGGTCGCCAATCCGAAGGGCGGCGTGGGCAAGAGCACGCTGTCCACCAATGTCGCGGGCTACTTCGCGTCGCAGGGCAAAGCCGTCATGCTGGGCGACATCGATCGCCAGCAGTCGGCGCGCACCTGGTTGGGCCTGCGCCCATCCGCAGCAGCGGCCATCAGCGCCTGGGACATGGTGGACGACCTGCGGGTGCGCACGCCGAAGGGCACCACCCATGTCGTGCTGGACACGCCGGCCGGCTTGCACGGCAAGCGGCTGGACGAGGTGTTGAAGATCGCCACCCATGTGCTGGTGCCCTTGCAGCCCAGCATCTTCGACATCCATGCGACGCACGATTTCCTGCTGCGGCTGGCGGAACACAAGCGAACCCAGAAGTTGCAGGTCGGCATCATCGGCATGCGATCGCGCGACGGCACGATCTCGGCCGATCAGCTCAAGACCTTCCTCGACACGCAGGCCTTCCCTGTGCTCACGCACCTGCGCGACACACAGAACTATGTCCACCTCGCGGCCCAGGGCCTGACGCTGTGGGACGTGGCACCCAGCCGCGTCGAGCGTGATCTCGAGCAATGGCGGCCGCTGACCGCCTGGATCGAGGGTTGATCGGCACGCACCCGCCCCCGTTTGGGGGTGCTTCCGACGGCCCCTCAACACGCCCGTGATGCAGTGGGCTGGCTTAGCATCTTTGCGGCGCTGACCACGGAGGAGCCACCATGAAGGTCCTGCTCATCGATGACCACCCGCTGATCCTGTCGGCGCTACAGAACATCATCCAGGGCCTGAGTGATCACGTCAGTGTCGCCGCCGCCGGCAGCGCACGCATGGCCCGCGAAACGCTGGCGCAGGACAGTGCTTTCGACCTTGTGCTGCTCGATCTTCGCCTCGGCGATGCCGATGGCTTCGATGTCCTGACCGAGCTCCGCGCGGCATACCCGGCGCTGCCGGTGGTGGTGGTATCGGCCAGCGATCGCACCAGCGATGTGATCCGTGCGATCGATCTCGGCGCCATGGGATTCGTGCCAAAGCGCGCCTCCAACGACACACTTTTTGAAGCGCTGAGCATGGTGATGTCCGGTGGCATCTATGTCCCGCCCATGAACATGGGCGATGAGACCGCTGGGTCAGATCCGTACGCCGACACCGCCTCTGGCTCGATGCGCTCGGTGCGCCAGCGCGCGACTGACGAAGGCTTTCAGACCCACGCCCCTCTCGACTCGCTGGGCTTGACACCCCGCCAGACTGAAGTGCTGGGTCTGCTGCTTCAGGGCAAGCCGAACAAGCTGATTGCACGTGATCTGAACCTGTCGGTCGAGACGGTCAAGGACCACGTCGCGGCTGTGCTGCGTACGCTGAACGTCAGTTCGCGGACGCAGGCGGTGCTGGCGGTGGGCCAGATGTCGCGTCAGCAAGGCGGCTTGCACGGCTGGAGAAAGAACAGCCCATGAACGGAGCGCCGACATCCTCGTCCACCGAGCTGTCGGCGTCCTCGCTGCCCGAGGAAGTGCGCAGCGCCTTCGATTACATGCCGGCGCAGCTGGCCGGCAACCTGGCTGGCATCGGTGTCATCGTGATGATCTTCTGGACGAGCACGCCGGCATCGGTGATGCTGCCCTGGCTGTCAGTGTTCGCGGTGATGTGGTTGGCACGGCTCTGGCTGCTGCAGCGATTCAAGCTGGCCACGCCTCTCACGCTGTCCGATTGGCAGCGCTGGCGCTGGTTGTGGAACGTCGGCACCTTGACCTCGGGGGCCTTGTGGGGCGCTACGGCCTGGCTCTTCTACCTGCGTGGTGGTCATGTGCAGCAGATCGCACTGATCATCACCGTCTACACCTTCTGCATCGCAGTCGTGCCGGTGCTGGCGACCCAGCCTCGGACGTACCTGCTGTTCTCGGCACTTTGCTTTGTCCCGATGGCGGCGCGCGTGGCCACGGATGGCTCGGCCGACAGCTATCGACTGGCCGGCATCTTGGTCCTGATTTTTTCGCTGAGCACGCTGCTCGCCCGCACCTACCGCCAGGCGCTGCAGCGCGTGCTCGAGCTGAAGCTGCAGGCCGACCACCTGCTCGCGCAGTTGCGCATCGAGAAGCTCGCCGCCGATGCGGCGCGACAGGAGGCCGAAGTTGCCAACCGTGCCAAAACACAGTTCTTCACCGCCGCGAGCCACGATCTGCGGCAGCCATTGCACGCGATGGGGCTCTTCGCCGAGGCTCTCCGCCAGAAGAACCACGATGTCGAGGTCGCGCACCTGGTCAACAGCATCAACGAATCGGTCGACGCGTTGGAGGGTCTGTTTTCCGAACTGCTCGACATCACCCGCATCGACAGCGGCGGCATCGAAGTGCATCCGCAGCACTTTCCCTTGGCGGATCTCTATCGCAAGCTGCGACTGCATTTCGAGCCGGCAGCGTTCGAAAAGGGCCTCGGACTGCGCTTTCGAGGGGCCCGACATGTGGTGCATGCCGATCCATTGCTGGTCGAGCGCATCCTGCGCAACCTGGTGTCGAATGCCATCCGATACACCTCCGATGGCACAGTGCTGGTCGGCTGCCGCCGGCGTGGCGACCGGTTGTTGCTGCAGGTGTGGGACACCGGCCCTGGGATCGCCGAGGACCAGCAGAAACGTGTCTTCGAGGAGTTCTACCAGGTGCCGCGAGGGCCGCGAACCGAAGCGCGCCAACGCAAGGGGTTGGGGTTGGGGCTGGCCATTGTCAGGCGGCTGGCCGACCTGATGGGCGCACCAGTCGGACTGCGTTCGCAAGTGGGCGGCGGCACCGTCTTCAGCCTCGAACTGCCCGTTGGCAAATGGGCGCCGCAGGCGCAGCCGATGCTGTCAGGCGCGGGGCTACTGAGCCTCACGCTGGAAGGCAGAACCATCGTCGTCGTTGAAGATGAGCCCGCAGTGTTGAGCGGGCTCGAAGCGCTGCTGCACGGATGGGGCGCGAGCATCCTCGCCTTCGAGAGCGTGGCGGCGTGCAAGGTGTGGACACAGTCTGCCGCCGGCTCGATGCCACGTCCTGACCTGCTGATCGTCGACTACCGGTTGGAGCATGGCGTGACCGGCGCCGATGCGCTGGCGCTGCTGCGAGATCGTTTCTGCGAAGACCTGCCAGCCATCGTCATCACCGGCAGCACCATGTCCTCGCTGGACCTCGAGGCACAGCAGAAGAACTTCCACCTGCTGATCAAGCCGGTAGTGCCGAACAAGCTGCGCGCGATGATCGCGTTCAAGCTCGGCGTGAAGACTGTCTGAGGGCGCTGCATTCCATGGGATGGTCGGGTCGGCTCGAACTGAACTACCGCCGCGGTGGCAACCGCACGTTGGCACACGACCGCCACAGCGGCCCACTGCGTGTGTTGCAAAGCCTGTACCCCGAAGGTGACAGCATCTGCCACCATGTCCTGGTGCACCCGCCAGGCGGCATCGTCGGCGGGGATGTGCTGCACATCGAGGCGAATCTGGCCGTCGGCGCACATGCGCTGATCACGACGCCGAGCGCCACCCGCTTTTATCGCAGCGCGGGCGAGCCCGCGTTGCAGTCGGTGTTGGCCCGGGTCGAGGACGGTTCACGACTCGAATGGTTGCCGATGGAAACCATCTGCCACAGCGCAGCACTGGCAGAGAACCAGTTGCGCTTCGAGATCTCACCAGGTGGCGAAATGATGGGTTGGGACCTGGTGGCGCTGGGCCTGCCGGCCAGCAGCGAGGCTTTCGAAGCGGGGCACTACGCGCAGCGCATCGAGATTCCTGGGGTGTGGCTGGAGCGATCAACGATCCGCGGCGATGATCGTCGGCTGCTCGACTCTCCTTTGGGTTTTGCCGGCCACCGAGTGCTCGCGACGCTTTGGTTCGCCACGGGCAAGCCGATGGCACTGGATCGTCGCGATTGCTTGCTTGATGCCGCGCGCGAGCAGGCATCGAGCCACGCGCTGAAGCGCAGTGCCGGCTGCAGTTCGCCGCATGCCGAGGTCGTTATCTTGCGTGTGCTCGCCCCGCGAGTCGAACCGGCGATGCAGCTGCTGAGCGCGGTCTGGGCCCGCTGGCGTGAGGTGGGGTGGGGCCTTTCCGCCGTGCCGCCGCGCGTGTGGCGGACCTAGTGCAGTGAGCGCGAAAGCCAGGCAACCATCGACTTGAGGCAACGTCAGCTTCATAGAAGCTTCGAAATGAAGCTGTCGGCCAAAACCGGCCACTGGTGATCGGCTCAGAATTTCCCCTGATAGCCCACCTTGGCTGAATGGTTCGCGGCGGCCGACCTGAACTCCGCTTTGGCTCGTCCCGACCAGGAGCAGACCGCGGCGGCAAGCAGCTTCCTGGAAGCTCTCCGACCCACACCCGCTCGCCGTGTTCCGCCGCGCTATTCCGAGGTCTTTCCGCCTAAGCGTTTGATGTGCGCCTCCGCATCTGCGCGCGTGTGGTGGACAACACCGTCGCGATGGTTGGGTGGCGAGTAGGTTGTGTAAAGCTTCAGCGGGTCGGCGCCCGTATTGATGATGTTGTGCCTGGCGCCCGCCGGAACGAGTACCGCAAAGCCAGCCTCAATCGCCGAAAGACAGGGCGGCGGCCCAAGTCCGTCTGCGCGGGGTCGAACACAGTCTCAGCGCCACGGAATGGATGCGAAGGTGTGTCGTCCTCGGTCTACAGACGGCCAAGCAGTTGCCCGCTATTGGGATAGCGGCGGGATCCTCAGGCTTGTTTTCGCTTAACCCCAGGAGGACGCATGAGCATCCAGGCGATTGACGCGTTGCATGACTTCACACTCCGACGAACGACGTTCTGAAAGGCTACCGCGAGATGGTCTCGCGGGCCGAGCCCGACATTCAGGCACTGATAGAAGTGCGACACGTCCTTGCAGGGCACCGTGAACAAGTTCGTGGTGATGTTGCTGGATTGGCTCACCCATCTCGACAGCGCCGTCCTGCCGGCAGTGCGACAGAACGAAGAGGAGTTGCGCAAGGAATACGAAAAGGCGCTCCATGGTGGCGCGGTGGCAAGCTTGCCCGAGAAGTAACGCATTGGCGGTGAACGCGAATCACGACGAACGGGTTTCCGTGGGTCAACGCACAGGCGGAGAGATGGCAGCCGATCACATTCGGCTCACGTCCTGGGATCTTGCGCGCCGCCGGTGATGCAGTCCCGATGAAAGGGGCACACCATGCTTTACACCCTTGCTGTTGTTCTGCTGATCCTGTGGGTTCTGGGGCTTGCCACCTCTTACACCCTGGGCGGCTTCATTCACATCCTTCTGGTGCTTGCGGTGGCCATGGTCCTGTTCAACATCATCAGCGGGCGGCGAAGCCTTTGATCGCCGCCCTGGTGGGTATACGACGCGTTGGACTGCTCAGCCTGACGATCGCAGCCGGCTGACTGTTGCAAGACTCAGAACGCCGGCCGGCCGAGCTCCTACGGCGCTCATCCCGCGAGCTCGCTACTGCCAGATCGAGCTCGTCACAACACCGTCAAGCATTGCGTGAACCGCGGCGGAACGGGGTTGGCATACCGCAGCCAGTTTTAGACGATTTCAACTCAGCCTGGAGATTCAAATGAATACCTCAACGACCTCAAGCAATGTCATCTCATCCGACAAGGTGGAAGGCACGTCCGTCTACAACCACGCTGGCGACAAGCTGGGATCCATCGACGATTTGATGATCGACAAACTGTCTGGTCGTGTGCATTACGCCGTCTTGGAATTTGGTGGTTTCCTGGGCATCGGCACTGATCGTTACCCGCTGCCTTGGCACCTGCTGACCTACGACGTTGCCAAGGAGGGGTATGTTGTTCCGCTTGACAAGGATCGACTCAAGGACGCACCGAAGTACAGCAAGGACATGACGCCGACCTATACCCACGAATACGGTGAGAGAGTCACCGCCTATTACGGCGGCTAAACAGCGCGTCCCTGCTTGCAGCCGCACCGCAAAGCGCATCCTGCAAGCAGCAGCGAACTGATCTGAAGGGCTCGGCGTCACGCTGGGGCCAGCCCATGACTCTTCTCGATTTGCTTCAGTGGCCCGCCATGGTCATGACAATCGCTGCATCCGGGCTGATCACCTCGTCACAACTTCGGCGCAAGAACTGGGGCTTCTGGATATTCCTCGCCAGCAACGTCTTGTGGGCCGTGTGGGGCTGGCACTCGGGGGCTTATGCCTTGGTCGCGATGCAGTTTTGTCTGGCAGCCTTGAACATGCGCGGTGCAGCAAAGACATGAGATTGGCCATTGAGAGCCCAGCGCACACAGAAGCGCTCCTGGTTCGGTGCCTTGCGTGCCTGGTCCGGTAAACATTAAGCCCCTGCTGGCGTCGGTCTGCCGCCAAGGCCTGTAACCAGCGGGCCACACACCTACCGGCAAGAGCCTTGGATTCACGGGCCCGGACAAGACCTTGACGCCGTGAGTCTTTAGCTTTGAGGTTGTCCGTCTTGGCGCAGTCGATCAGACCTGCGGACGCGACCAAAGGCAGAACCAAGGTCGGTGTTTGTGGAAGGTGGGTTGCAGTACCTGACGCCAAATTGCGATCCAGCTGTATGTCTGTTGACGAACAGACGAACAGAGGAGCCGGTTGCTACAAGTTCCGATGAGACCGTCCAGCACGCCCGCCCAACTGCCTGGTAACGCACCGGCGTGTGCGGATCAAGCGGAGGTCTCGGCGCTGCGAGCTTCGGAAGCGCGCTATCGCCGACTCTTCGAGTCGGCACAGGACGGCATCCTCATCATCAACGCCAGCACCGGCCAGATTGATGATGCGAATCCATACCTGGTTCGCCTGTTGGGCTACACGCACGGCGAGTTGCTGGGCAAGAAGTTGTGGGAGGTGGGCGCGTTTGCCGACGTCGAGCGCTGCAAGGACATGTTTGCCGAGTTGCAGGCCAAGGGCTACACGCGCTATGACGACCTGCCGCTCAAGACTCTCGGCGGCACGTTCATCAGCGTCGAGTTCGTCAGTAACGCCTACATCTGCGATGACGTGCAGGTGATGCAGTGCAATGTTCGGGACATCAGCGCCAGCAAACAGGCCGAAGCAGCGCTGCGGGCGAGCGAAAAATTCGCGAGTGCCGTGGCCGAAAACGTGTCTGGCATGCTGGCCTACTGGGACCGTGACCTGCGTTGCCGATTCGCGAATCGCCACTACCAGGAATGGTTCGGCCGCAGCGAGGCGCAGATGAAGGGCATCCGCATCCAGGACCTTCAAGGCAAGGCGCTCTTCGCGCAGAACGAGCCATTCATGCGCGCGGCTTTGCAGGGCGCGACACAGCAGTTCGAGCGCCGGTTGACGAAGCCCGACGGCCAGGTCGGGTACACCTGGGCCCAATATGTTCCGCACCAAGTCGACGGCGAGGTGCAGGGGTTCTTTGCGCAGGTGACCGACATCACGGTGCTGCGCAACAGCCAAGCGAGGCAGCGGGTCCAGGCGGCTTCGCTGAAGGCCGTCTCGCAGGGCGTACTGATCACCGGGCCAGACAGATTCATCATCTCGGCCAACGAAGCTTTCAAGGCCATCACCGGCTACAACGAGGCCGAAGTGCTGGGCCGAAATTGCGCCTTACTGCAGGGTCCTGGCACCGATCCGAATGTACTGGCCAGCATCCGTGAAGCCTTGCGCAAGCACACCGAGTTCGCTGGCGAGATCCTCAACTACCGCAAGGACGGCAGCAGCTTCTGGAACGAGTTGACGATCTCGCCCGTGTTCGACGCCGCGGGCGCTCTAAGCCACTACGTCGGGGTGACGCGCGACATCTCCGAACGAAAGCGAGCACAAGAAGCGCTGCTCCGCAGCGCCGAAATGCTTGACCGCACCGGTGCACTGGCCGGCGTCGGCGGCTGGGAGGTCGACCTTCAGACCATGAAGCTGTCTTGGACGCGACAGACCTTCCGCATTGCCGAGATCGACCCGCCGGTGGAGCCGGATTTGCACGCCGGTATCCAGCTCTTTGCGCCCGAGGCCCGGCCAGTGATCGCCGCGGCGGTGCAGTCCGCCATTGACGTGGGCACGCCCTATGACCTGGAGTTGCCGCTGATCACCGCCACGGGCCAGCAGCGCTGGGTCCGAACCCAGGGCTTCGCCGAACGTCAAGACGGCAAGGCAACCAGGATCTTTGGAACCTTTCAGGACATCACCGACGAGAGGCAACGCTCACTCGAACTCGATCTGTACCGCCATCGCCTCGAGGCTCTTGTGACTGCCCGCACCATCGCCCTGACCGCAGCTCTCGAGCAGGCTGACGCGGCCAGCCGCTCCAAGAGCGCCTTCCTGGCCAACATGAGCCACGAGATCCGCACGCCGCTGAACGCCATCATCGGCCTTAACGACCTGGTGCTGCGCGACGCCGTCACGCCGCAGCAGGCCGAGCGCCTGGGAAAGGTCGCCACTGCCGGGAAGCATCTGCTGGCCATCGTCAACGACACCCTGGACCTGTCCAAGATCGAGGCCGGTCAGGTACGGCTTGAGAACAGCGACTTCCACCTAGCGGAAGTTTTCGACTACGTCGCCTCCATCATCAGCGGCACGGCGCACAACAAGGGGATACGGCTGGAGGTCGACACCACGGCGGCACCGCCTTGGCTGCGCGGAGACGCCACGCGGCTTCGCCAGGCCCTGCTCAACTTCGCCGGAAACGCGGTCAAGTTCACGCACCAAGGCAGTGTCACGCTGCGCGCCCGGTTGCTGGAAGAAGCCGATGGCGTGTTGCTCCTGCACTTTTCAGTGCGGGACAGCGGCATTGGCATCGCGGCCGAAACGCTGCCGCGCCTGTTCCAGGACTTCGAGCAGGCCGACTCCTCAACCACACGGAAATATGGCGGTACCGGCCTGGGCCTGACGATCACGCGGCAGCTGGCGCTGCTGATGGGCGGCGATGCCGGCGCCGAAAGCACGCCGGGCATGGGCAGTACCTTCTGGTTTACGGCACGCCTGCGGCGCGGCCTGGGTGCCGAGCCTGGTTTTGCAGACACGGCGTCAGCCTCGGCTCCCGTGGGCCCTGCCAGCGCACCAGAAGTCACCGGCGTCCAGACGCAGTTACGCCAACGCCATGGGCAGGCGCGCATCCTGGTGGTCGAGGACAACGAGGTCAACCGCGAGCTGGCGCTGGCTTGGCTGGGCAACGTGGGCCTGTCAGCGGACACGGCCAGCGACGGCCGCGAGGCAGTGCTGATGGCGCAGGCCACGGCCTACGACCTGATCCTGATGGACATGCAGATGCCGGTGATGGACGGCCTTGAGGCCACGCGGGTCATCCGCGGCTTGCCGGGCGGCGCGGCCGTGCCGATCCTGGCCATGACGGCGAACGCCTTCGACGAAGAGGGCGCCACATGCCTGGCCGCGGGCATGAACGACTTCGTCATCAAGCCAGTCGATGTGGGCGCGCTGCACACCACCTTGCTGAAGTGGCTGGACAAGACGCGCAGCTGAGGCAGCCGTCCAGGAGCTTGCTGCCCTGGCTCGGAGCTGATGACTTTCAGCAACTGCGAGCGACTGCTTTCCGGCCGTCAACTCAAGCCTGTGAATGTCGCAGCAGGGTCGAAAGCGATCTCTCGCACCGACCGGCTTCGGCCAGGAGCGACCCGCAACGATCGGCGTTTTCCCGGCGAGCGATTGCACCCGCTCAATCGCGGCATCGGCATCGGCGCCAAGCCGGCCTGAACAGCACCGCCCGAATGTTCCTCGCTGGCCGCAGCACGTCTGAGCAAACACTGCCTTGCGTTGGACACCGCACCGACCGACCGCGCAACGATCACTACCCTTGCGTCTCTGGCTGCCCAAGGCTGCGGCAACCTCACTCAAAGGAAACCGCGTGTACTACAGCAATGGCAACTACGAAGCCTTCGCCCGTCCACGCAAACCCATGGGCGTCGAAAACAAGTCAGCCTGGTTCGTCGGCTCGGGCCTGGCAGCGCTGGCAGGCGCTGCCTTCCTGATCCGTGATGGCCAGATGCCTGGCAACCGGATCACGATCTTGGAGCAGCAGCAGTTGCCCGGCGGCGCGCTGGATGGCTTGAAGGAGCCAGAGAGAGGCTTCGTGATCCGTGGCGGGCGCGAGATGGAAGATCACTTCGAATGCCTTTGGGATTTGTACCGCTCAATCCCGTCGCTTGAGATCGACGGGGCCAGCGTTCTCGACGAGTTCTATTGGCTCGACAAGGACGATCCGAACTCCTCTTTGCAACGGGCCACCGTGAATCGTGGCGAGGACGCGCACACCGATGGCCTGTTCACGCTCAGCGAGCATGCGCAGAAGGAGCTCATCAAGCTCTTCCTGGCCACCCGCCTGGAGATGGAGAACAAGCGCATCAACGAGGTGTTCGGCGAGGAGTTTCTCGGCAGCAATTTCTGGCTCTACTGGCGCACGATGTTCGCCTTCGAGGAGTGGCATTCGGCGCTGGAGATGAAGCTGTACCTGCACCGATTTGTCCACCAGATCGCCGGCATGCCGGATTTCTCCACACTGAAGTTCACCAAGTACAACCAGTACGAATCGCTGGTGCAGCCGCTGGTGACCTGGCTGCAGGGCCACGGCGCGGTGTTCCGGTATGGCATCGAGGTCACCGATGTCGACTTCGACATCACGCCTGCCCGCAAGCAGGCCACACGCATCCACTGGCGCCGTGACGGCGCAAAAGGGGGCGTCGACCTCGGCCCCGACGACTTGGTCTTCATGACCATCGGCTCGCTCACCGAGAACTCCGACAACGGCGATCACCACACACCGGCGAAGCTCAACGAGGGGCCTGCGCCGGCTTGGGACCTGTGGCGGCACATCGCGGCGAAGGACCCGGCGTTCGGACGTCCGGACGTATTTGGCGCGCACATCCCGGAAACCAAATGGGAGTCGGCGACTGTCACCACGCTCGATAAACGCATCCCGAGGTACGTCCAGAAGATCGCCAAGCGCGACCCGTTCAGCGGCAAGGTGGTGACGGGCGGCATCGTGACCGTGAAAGACTCATCCTGGCTGCTCAGTTGGACGGTGAACCGGCAGCCGCACTTCAAGCAGCAGCCGAAGGACCAGATCGTGGTTTGGGTCTATGGCCTGTTCGTCGAGAAACCCGGCGACTACGTGAAAAAGCCGATGCAGGACTGCACTGGCGAGGAGATCACCCAGGAATGGCTTTATCACCTGGGCGTGCCGGTCGAGGACATCGCCGAACTGGCAGCAAACGGTGCCAAGACCGTGCCGGTGATGATGCCGTACATCACTGCGTTCTTCATGCCACGCCAAGCCGGTGATCGACCGGACGTGGTGCCCCAGGGCGCGGTCAACTTCGCCTTCATTGGCCAGTTCGCGGAATCCAAGGAGCGCGACTGCATCTTCACCACCGAGTACTCAGTACGCACGCCGATGGAAGCTGTCTACACACTGCTCGGCGTCGAGCGCGGCGTGCCGGAGGTATTCAACTCCACCTACGACATCCGCAGGCTTCTGGCCGCGACCGCGCGCCTGCGCGACGGCAAGGAGATCGACATACCGGGCCCTGCGCTTGTGCGCAATCTGCTGGTCAACAAGCTCGACAAGACCCAGATCGGCGAACTGCTGCGCGAGTTCGGGCTCGTTACGGGCGACTGACGGCGTCGCCGTGACTCTACGGTGGACCTTAGTCGGGCGCAGGCATGCAACGGGTCGAAATGACTCATCAGCGAGCGGCTGCTTACGGGCACCCAACCGTCAACGCCGACTTTCTGGCTATGAATCCGGAGGGCTCTTTTGGTAGCTAGCGCGGTGCTGACACTCCGGAAAAGGCATTCCCCCGCGCAGACACCTTGATTGACCCGATTGGCTGGGCCTTGGCAATGGCACAGACCTCACGGTCGACCACCCACAAACACTGCGATGCAAGTTGCTCCATTGACTGATAGCGAACCCGTTCGCGAGACTCTTGCCCCTGAGTCCGAGCCGCAACGTCTGTATCTGCACGTGCCCATCGACGTGCGCAGCGTGTCGCTAGCGGTCATCGCGGTCATGCTCAGCATCGTCATGCTGCACTGGGCCAGCGCGGTATTGATTCCCCTGTTGCTGGGCGTGATGTCGAGTTATGCGCTGTCGCCCGCAGTGGAGCGAATGCAGCGCTGGCATATTCCGCGCGCGCTCGGGGCGGCAGTGCTGCTGGCCGCGGTCGTGGGCGGCCTCGGGTCGATGATCTATTCGCTGAGCGACGACGCCACGGCGCTGGTCGACTCTTTGCCCGAGGCTGCGCAAAAGCTGCGCGAGGCCGTTCGCCCTGCGCCCGGCGCGACCGAGGGCCCCATCGAGAAAGTGCAGCGGGCGGCGGCGAAGATCGAGGAGGCTGCAGAGGCAACTGGCTCAGCCACGCCGACGGCCAGCAAGGGTGTCACGCGTGTGCAGATCGAGCGGCCGCACTTCAACATCAAGGACTACCTCTGGGGCAGCACGCTCGGTCTGGTGGGCCTCGTGGGACAGGCGATGGTGGTGCTCTTCATCACGTTCTTCCTGCTGGCGTCGGGCAACAGTTTCCGCCGCAAGATGGTCAAGATAGCAGGGCCAACCTTCAGCAAGAAGAAGATCACGATCCAGGCGCTCGACGACATCACCGGGCAGATCCAGCGCTATCTGACGGTTCAACTGTTCACCAGCGTGCTCGTCGGCGTGGCCACCTGGCTGGCCCTGTCGTGGATCGGGCTGGACCACGCCGCCGTATGGGGCGTTGCGGCCGCCTTGCTCAACCTTGTCCCCTACCTGGGCTCGGTGGTCACCGCCGGCGGCTTGGCGCTGGTGGGCTTCCTGCAGTTCGGCACGCTCGGCATGGCAGCAATGATCGGAGGGGGTTCCCTGCTCATCAACACCCTGGAGGGCAACCTGCTTACTCCCTGGCTGACGTGCCGCGCCAGTCGCATGAACCCGGTCGTGATCTTCGTCGGCGTGCTCGCCTGGGGCTGGCTGTGGGGCATCTGGGGGCTGTTCTTGGGCCCCCCGCTCCTGATGATGGTCAAGGCCGTGTGTGACCGCATTGATGATCTGAAGAACATTGGCGAGTTGCTTGGCGCCTGAACTTGCGGTGCCTACAGGACAACGTTGGTGTAGCGCAGCGTTGCGGCACCGACACCGCTCAAAGTCGCGCTCAGTGGACGCAGCGCCCGCGTCCTGTGCTAATCGTTGGCCAACCTGTTGTTGTGCGTGCCTAGAGTCAGGCACATAAGAAAAGCAATGGCTCGCGGCCCGGCCGCTTTGGAGCAACCCCGCTGGCAGGTTTGGGTCGCTATCTCCTCTTCGCTACCCGCCCGAAAGCAGACTCGCGCCTGCATCGCGCCGGTCGGCGAGGCTCTGCTTCACGGTTGGGTACGCCAAGGCGGAGCGGCCTCACTCGTATTGAACCGATGTCCGTGCGCATCGCTTGATCACCGCATAAAAAGTGATGCTCGTCCCTAGATCGACATCTTTGC
>CANHOE010000015.1 GCA_947462175.1 Burkholderiales bacterium
TACAGCTCGGCCTTGCAGCAGCTGCAGCAACGCGGTTTGGTGTTTCCCTGTGCCTGCTCGCGGCGAGACATCGAAGCGACGTGGCAGACCCTTGGGCAGGTGCGCACCCGCCACGGCGAACTGGTGTACCCCGGCACCTGCCGTCTCGGCTTACAAGGAAAGCCAGCGCGGGCGCATCGGCTGCGCTGCGTGCATGCCGACGGCAGCGATGTGATCATTGAATGGGCCGACCGCCGGCTGGGGCCGCAAATCCAGAACGTCACGCAGGCCATCGGCGACGTGGTGCTGCAACGTGCCGATGGACTGTGGGCCTACCAGCTCGCGGTCGTCGTCGACGATGCCGCACAGGGCATCACCCACGTGGTGCGCGGCGAGGACATCGCCGACAACACCGCGCGCCAGATCCACCTGCAGCGGCAACTGGGCCTGCCCACGCCGCAGTACCTGCACACACCGCTGGTGCTGGCGACCGACGGCCAGAAGCTCTCGAAGCAGAACGGCGCCAGCGCATTCGAGGCCAGCGACCCGCTGGCCGCCCTGCGCACGGCGGGCGCGGTGCTGGGCATCGAGGCGCATGGCGCCACGGTGGCCGACTGGCTGGCCAGTGCGGTGCAGTCCTGGGCAGCGATGTTTGTGCCGACGATCAGTCGGTCGACCGCGCAATCCCTGGCGAGATGAGCGGGCTGGTCACGCCCTTGGCGTGAACCGGCAGGTCCGGGAGCTGGCCAAGCCACGGTATCGCAGATTCGCCCCACATCTGTTTCTGGGGCACCAGTTCGGCCCGCTCATTCACGCAGCCCAGTCTGAGGTTGAGCACCTTGGGCGCGTCGGCCTCGGTGGCATAGAGCTGCGTCCCACACTCTGCGCAGAAGGCCTGCGCCCTGCGGTTGCCGCTGTCTGCCACCTTGACGTAGTGCTTCGCGGTGCCGGAGATCGTCACGTCCTCCACCGGCGTCGGCAGCACGGCCCTGAAAGGCGCGCCCGAGATCCGCTGGCAATCGGTGCAGTGGCACACCAGCACCTTCTTCGGATCCACGGTGGCATTGAACGTGATGGCGCCGCAGTGGCACTGACCGGTGATTTGCATGGGAGGCCTTGGCGGGTAGGGTTTGTTTTGCACAGCTTGTGCGCTGAAAGGTTGGAACCAGACCGGCACTCGCCGCGCAGCTTGGATGATAGACATCGAGCACTGCGCGAGGCGGATTACCAGCGTCTCTCTGGTCTTTTCAGCGGCGTTCAGTTCCTCGAGCGTAGGCTCCTTTCGAGCTTGGTTCGAAGGGCAGCGCACCTGCTGATACGTGATGCCGCCATTGATGACGCACTTGTTCATCGGCGCGGCGTGAACGCTGGATACAGCGGTGACAAGCGCCGCAAACGCATGGAGCGGTGATGAGAGATTCGGCAGTGCGAGGCGATGCCAGTCAGCCGCCAGCTCCCGTCCCAGCTGGCAAGCTCAGCACGAAACAACTCCCGCCGCCCTCGCGCGGCTCGCAGCGCACGCGGCCGCTGTGACGTTCGGCGATCTGCTTGACGAGGCTCAGGCCGAGGCCGACGCCGCCCGCGGTCTCAGCGTGGCCGGGCAGGCGGTAGAACGCTTCGAAGATGCGCTCGCACAAGGCTTCGGGAACGCCCGGCCCGCGGTCGCACACGCGCACCTCGACAACCTGCGCATCGGTGGCCAGCACGATGTCGATCGCGCCGCCACCGTAGCGCTGCGCGTTGTCGATCAGGTTGCGCACCGCGCGGCGCAGCAGGCGCTCGTCGCCCAGCACGCCCGCCGCACTGCCGTCGACGCGCGCAGACACCCGCGCCGCCTCTTCAGCCACCAGGCCCAGCAGGTCGATGGGGTCGCGGCGCACGGTATCGCGTGCCGCATCGAGGCGGCTGGCCAGCAGCACCTCTTCGACCAGCGCATCGAGCTCGGCGACGTTCTGATCGATCTCGCGTTTCAACCCCTCACGCTGTGCGGGCGGGGCCGTGTCGAGCATCGACACCGCCATCCGCATGCGGGCCAGTGGTGATCTCAATTCATGGCTGGCATTGGCCAGCAGTGACTGGTGCGAGCGCACCAGGGCTTCGATGCGTGCCGCGGCCTGGTTGAAGCTCGTGGCCACCGCAGCAAGCTCGTCGCTGCCGCCCACATCGACACGGTGGCTCAGTTCGCCGGCACCGAACTGCTCGACCCCTTGGCGCAGGCTGGTGAGGCGCCGCGTCAGGCGGTTGACCACCGGCCAGGCCCCGGCCGCGACCGCGACAAACAGCAGACTCAGCAGCAGGATCAGACCGGTGCCGCCTTGCCAGGCCGGCGGCACGAAGGGCAAGGCGAACCACGGTGGCAGGTCGCCGCGGCGATCGCCGGGACCTGCGCCCGACCCGGGCCGACGGCCGGGCCGCATCACCCACAGCGTGCGCCCGTCTTCGAGCGACACGGCATAGGCGCGGTTGCGCCTGTCACGGACAGCCCCGTCGGCAGCCATCGGTCCGTCGGGTGGCCCCGATGGTTCAGCGCTGCGTTCGGCGAACGATGCCGAGGTCACGATGCGCGTGCCTTGCGCGTCGTCGAGCGCCAGCGGCAAGCGCAGCCGTTGCGACCAGTCGAGCAAGGCGGCGGTCTGCTCCTCGCTCGATGCATCCTTGCCGGGCAGCGAGCGCTGGATCAAGTCGCCCCAGGCGGCCATTCGCTCGGAGAGCATCGAATCGGCTCGGCTGCGTTCACGTTCGATCTGCTGCTGGAACAGCCAGCCGGAGACCGCGGCAAACAGCAGCAGCACCACCACCACGGTGAGGTAGATGCGCAGCGTGAGCGTCTTCACGCCATGGCCCTTGCCGCCACGGGCCTGTCAGTCCGCATCCTGCTTCTTGGCAAAGACGTAGCCGGCGCCGCGCACCGTCAGCACGCGGCGGGGCTCCTTCGGGTCGTCCTCGATCACCGCACGGATGCGGGAAATGTGGACGTCGATCGATCGATCGAAGGCTTCCATCGGGTGGCCCTTCAGCGCGTCCATGATCTGATCGCGCGACAGCACACGGCCCGGGCTTTGCGCCAGCACGACCAGCAGCTCGAACTGGTGGCTGGTGAGGTCGCAGGGCTTGCCATCGACCCTGGCCACGCGCGCTCCGAGGTCGACCTCCAGGCGGCCGAAGCGCAGCACCTCTTCGGCACCGACGGGCGCCGGTGCGGCACGGCGCAGCAAGGCCTTGACGCGGGCCAGCAGTTCGCGCGGCTCGAACGGCTTGGGCAGGTAATCGTCGGCGCCGAGTTCGAGGCCGACGATGCGGTCCATCGGCTCGCCGCGCGCGGTCAGCATCAGCAGGGGCAGCTGGCGGGTGCGCGATTCGGCGCGCAGTTCGCGGCACAGGTCGAGGCCATCGCCGTCGGGCAGCATCAGATCGAGCACCAAGGCGTCGAAGGCCTCCGGTGAGGCCGGTGCACCGTGGGTCAGCAGGCGGTCGCGGCCCGCTGCCAGCGTGCCGGCCACCTCGACCACGAAGCCCGCTGCCCGCAAGTACTCACCCACCATCGCCGCGAGGCGGGTGTCGTCATCGATCATCAGCAGGCGAACGGGCATCGATGTGCAGCGGGGTCAGCGAGCAGGCGGAGGTCCATCGTGCGGCGGACCGCCGTGCCAGTGGTGATCCTTCATCCTTTTTGCCAGTGTCGCACGCTGCTCGGGCGACAGCACCTGGCTGATCTCGAGCATCGCCTGCAGCATGCGGCGGCTGGACTGATCGTGTTGCGAGAGCATCTGCTGGCGCACCTGTTCGGCCGCATTGGCATCGACCACAGGGGCGGTGAACAGTTGCATGTGGCGTTCGAACAGGCCGCGCCCCGCCTCACGTTGCGCCTTCATGTCCTTGGCCGCCGCCAGCACGATCTGCTTGACCTGCGCGCGCTGCGCATCGGTGGCCTGTACGCGGTCGAGCATGCGATCGATGCCTCGCTCGATGCGCTCAGGCGGGCCACCGAACAGGCCGGGCCCGAACGGCCCGGCACCACCGACACCGGCATGGGTGCATCGGCCGCCGTGTTCACCCTTGGCCCACGCCCCCGCGCCAAAAGCCGTGGCCGACACCGCGAGCAGTGCCACCATCGCCCAACGCCCTGCCGCCCGCTGAATGTCCGATCGCCTGGATCTGCCTGTGTTTGCCTGTGCCATGACGCGCTCCTGTCAGCCCTTGTCGAGGTCGGTGGCCGAACGGCGCCGATCCTGTGAAGCGATGGTGGTCGCGGGGCGTGAACGGGCGGTGGCTGGCCGGTAAAGATCTGTGAACGGCCGGGCGCCGATCGGGCGGTCTACTTGGTCGAGACCGGCGGCTCGTGACGGCCCGAGAAAAAGGCGCGCAGGTGCTTGAGGATCAGGTTCAGATCGAGCGGCTTGGTCCAGTAGCCATCGACGCCACTCTGCTTGGCCAATTCCTGCTGCTGCGGCAACGCGTCCGCGGTGACGGCAATCACGTGCATCAGCCGCGTGGCGGGGTGTTGGCGGATATGCCGCACGATGTCCAGCCCGGACATGTCGGGCAGGTTCATGTCGGTCAGCAGCAGTTCTGGCTGTTCGGCGCGCGCGAGCTTCAGCCCCTCGACACCGGTCGACGCTTCCAGCAGTCGCCAATTGCCCAAGCGTGCGAACACCTCGCGCATCAGCATCGCGTTGACCGGATCGTCCTCGATGTAGAGCGCAGTGCCCCCAACCGCCTCGATCCAGTCGGTTTGAGCCGGCATGGCGTCCGTCGAGTCGGGCCCCCGCCGCGATCCTTTGGCCTGCGGCAGCGTGATGGTGAAGCACGAGCCGGTGTTCGGCGTCGAGGTGACATCGATCGTGCCGGACATGCCCTGCGTCAGTTCGCGAGCGATGACCAGACCGAGACCGGTCCCTTCTATCTGCGTCTTCTCGGCGCCGACGCGGTTGAACGGCTGGAACAGCTGATCGAGTTGTGACGACGTCATGCCGACGCCCGTGTCTTCAATGCGAAGCTGAACCTTGGTGCTGCCCAACGGCTCCACGTCGATGCTCACATGGCCGCCAGCGCGGTTGTATTTGATGGCGTTGGACAGCAAATTGATGAACAACTGGTCCATGCCTCGGCGATCGGCCTTGGCATACAGGCCGAGCTCGTGGCCGATGAACTCGACACGCACCGAACGCTCCATCGCCAGCGGCTGGAGCAGCGTGATGCCGTTGGACACCACCTGATTGACCGACACCGCCTCGCGCTGCAACGAGAACATGTGCTGCTCGATGCGCGAGAGTTCCAGTACGTCATTCACCAGGCTGAGCAGACGGGTACCAGACGTTCGTATGGTTTGCACCCGTTGCTTCTGGATGCCGGTCAGAGGCTCCTTGCGGTCGCCTTCCAGCAACTGGGCAAAACCGAGGATGCCGTTGAGTGGCGTGCGCAACTCATGGCTGATGCGCGACAGCAGCTCGCTCTTGCCGCGATTTGATTCACGGGTTTCGGCCATCTCCTGGCGCAGCAGTTCCAGCGCCCGTTCTTCGGTGATGTCGCGGCAAACGCCGACCAGCACCGGCGTTCGAGTGCGCTCGCGTGTTGCCAGCGCGCGGGTGACGAATTCGATCTGCCGCGAATCGCCCGCAGACGTGACGACGCTCAGCACATCGCGCTGGATGCCGCCCGAGACCGCCGCGAGGCTGATGAAGGCCTGCGCTCGCTCCCGCTCTGCGGGCACCAGCATGTCCAGCCACTGCCCGAGCACGAAAGACGTCGGGGAATCGGCACCCAGTCGATGCACCGCGCAGGCATTGCGGTCGAGCGTGATGGTGGCCGTCGACAGGTTCAGCTCGAAGATGCCGATGCCTGCGGCCTGCGAGGCCAGCTCCCACTGCTGGCCAGCGCGAGCGATTTCGGCTGCGGCGCGTTCGGACTCCGTCACGTCGGCGGCAAATCCGTGCCAGACCACGCTGCCGTCGGGCATGCGACGCGGACTCGCAAATCCGCTCAGCACACGCAGACCCGCTTGCGGAAGCACGACACGGTAGGTCTGCGACCAGGGTTGCCCGCTGGCGGCCGCGGCCTCGATCTGCGCCGCCACGCCCTTGCGATCGTCAGGGTGAATGCGGTCGAACAACGGGGTACTGTCTTGCGCCAACTGCTCGGGCGTCAGCTCGAAAATCTGGCGCACGCTTTCGCTGACATACGGAAAGCTGCCCGTGCCATCTGGGCGAACGAGTCGCTGATACAGCAAGCCCGGCACATGCTGCGCCAGCAATCGAAGCGTGTCGGAGACTTCACGTTCGTGACGCTCGACGCCGATGCGGTGCGTCACGTCTTGCGCTGAGCCACGGTAGCCCTTGAACAGCCCATCGCTGCGGAACTTGGCGATCGCGCTGTAGGAGATCAACCGGTCGCCCTGTGGCGTCGACTTCAACACGACGACTCGCGCGAACGATTGCATGCGGTCGAGCACCTGCAAAAAACTCAACTGCGGCTCGACCACGCGACCGGCGCCGTCGCGCATTGGCACGTCGGGTGGTTGACGATCCAGCTGATTAGCCACCGTCAAGCCAGTCAGGACTTCAAAGCGGTCTGACAACCAGGTGTAGCGATGGTCGGAATTGGTCTCCCACAGCCAGTCGCTGGACGCCGAAGCGAAATCCAGCAGTCGACGTTCGCTGATCTGCAGCTTGAAAACCAGCTCATGACTGGCCGCCGCTTCAGTGGCGCCCAAGGCCAGATCCTGCAGCCATTTCCGCTGCTCAGGCGTCAACGTGCGTGGCCGCTTGCTCATCACGAGCAGCATGCCCAGCACTTCGCCCTCGAACTCGATCGGATGGCCTGCGTAGCTGCGCACGCCGGCTGAGCCACTGACCAGCGGGTGCTGCTGAAAACGCGGGTCTGCCAGCGTGTCGGTCACTTCAAACGTCGAATCCAGCCGCACACCTTGGGCGCAGAAGGACAGTTCCAGGGGGATGTTCAGCGACTCGATGCCCAGCGGCGCCTTGAACCACTGCTGTTGCTCTCCGACCAGGCTGATGGCGGCAAATTCGCTGCTGGTGAGTTGCGCTGCACTGCGCACGAACAGGCTGAATACCGAATCTGGCTGCGCGGACAGCAGTTGCAGTTTGCGGCGCCGATCTGACAGCAGGGCCACTGCGGCATCGGACGCCGCCTCAGGCATGACGCCCTGCCGCCTTTGAATCGCCACTGCGATGGTTGTATTGCGCCGCCAACCGCACCATGCCTGTTCGCCTTGCGCCGACTGCCTTGGATCGGCCCGCGTCGCAGTGTAGTGGCAGAGGTACACAGACATCCTTGCTGGATGCGCGGCGCATCGGCATTGACGCAACAACGGCGCCGCGGCACCGACTCGCATGAAGAAAGCCGCCGAGCGGACCCCGCCCGAGGAGTGCCCTGTGCCCATGTCGGCTGCCACGAGCTGTCGGGATGCCACGTCGCTGGCTGCAGCGACGACGCCTGCAATGGCCCAGAGTTCCCTGGGCCGCGTCGGGTCAGCCTCGCCTGGGCATCCGGTGCAGCCGGGCTGCGAGCGCCTGCACCTCTGCGTTGGGAGCGTCGCCGTCGACATGCACGCTGCCTGCTGCGGCCGCCAGCACCAGCCTCCTCAGCGTCGACAGGTGAGGCGTCACGGTGCCGAAGAACAGCACCTCTTCACCGCGGGCAATCAGCAAGGTCGGGAAGTTCTCGACATCAATGGCACCGACCAGCTCGGCCTCGTCCTCGATGTCGATCCAGACCGCATCGATGTCGATCCCGGGATGCGCCTGCGCCGAGAGCGCGAAGTCGGCACGGTAGTCGCGGCAGGTGCCGCACCAGTCGGCGCACAGGCACGCCACGGTGAGGCGCAATGGGCTCAGTGAATTGCTCGGGGTCATCGATCAAGGACAAAACTGACGGCTGAGCGTGAGCGACATCGGTCGGGGCAGTGCATGCCTTCAGCCGCCGACTCGCTTGACCTTCATGCCGGCTGCCTGCAGCCGCAGCACGATCTGATCGCGGTGCTCGCCCTGGATCTCGATGACGCCGTCCTTGACCGTACCGCCCGAGCCGCAGGAGGCCTTGAGCTCACGCCCCAGTTCTGCCAGAGCCTCCGCACCGAGCGCGAGCCCACGCACCACCGTCACGCCCTTGCCCTTGCGGCCCTGGGTCTCGCGCGACACCCTCACGATGCCGTCGCCGGCCGCGATCGGCGCCTGCTTCGCGCAGGTGCATTGATCGATCGGTCGCCGACAGGAAGGGCACATGCGCCCACCATCGGTCGAGTAGACGAGCCCGCCAGTGAGATTGCGGCCTTTCATGGTGTCCTGTGCGTCGAAGTTCGAATGCTCTGCCGAATGTGGCGCGCGAAGCGTACAACACCGGCCCACTGTGACTTGGCTCCGTGGGTGGCAGCGAAACCGAGAACGATCGGCAAACTGAACATGCATCAGCAGCGCACCATAATCATGCATTGATGCACCTTTGGGGGGCTCATGCGAGCGGCCACGGCAGTCTGGTGATCGTGCTTCAAGAACGATAACAACGAAAGACAAGCATGCACTTCAATCAGGAAACCCGTTCTGTACTGCTCGCGGCGGCCTTGGCTGCCATGTCGACACATGCCACTGCCGGAGCCCGGTACGACTTCGGCAACGACCAGTCCGTCACCTTCGGTTTCGGCACGCGCTACACCTACACCCATGCCGAACGCCCGTCAGCCGACGGTGGAGGTCACGTCAACAACCCGAATCTGGACAGTGCGCGGCTGTTCTTCGGCGCCTCGCTCAACAAGTACGTCAAGGCCACATTCAACACCGAATGGGACGGCACGAAGGAACGCATCCGAAAGCTGGACATGTACGCTCAGTTCGAACTCGCGCCCGAATTCAACGTCTGGGCAGGCCGGTTCGTGGGGCCGAGCGAACGCGCCAACATGGCCGGGCCGTACTACTCGGTCGGAGGCGGTTACTGGCCCTGCGTATCGTCTCGCTACGGCTGCAACGGTGGCACCTATGTCGCACGTGACGACGGTGTGGCGGTCTGGGGCAACGTGGCCGAGAGCCGTCTGGGCTACTCCGTCGGCGTGTTCGAGGGCCGCCACTTCGGCATCGGCGCGCTCAACCGATCACAGGCCCATCAGGCCGGCTTGAAAACATCCAACGACCTGATGTATTCAGGCCGACTGCAATACGATTTCTGGGACCTGGAGACCGGCTACTTCAGCACGGCCGACCACCTGGGCAAGGCGGACATCCTGGCCATCGGCATGGCGTTCAGGCACCAGAAGAACGGCGTGATCACGCTGCTCGGCAAGGGCGACTACGACAGCTACAACCTCGACTTCCAGCTGGAGAAGAACTTCAAGGGCTCTGGTGCCTTCGGGCTTGAAGCGGCCTACTACGACTACGACACCGACGGCCTGGTGCGCAGCGAGCAGGGCAAGGCCTATTCGGCAGGCGTGTCCTATGTGTTCGAGCGGGAGGTGGGTTGGGGCCGCTTCCAGCCGTTCGTGCACTGGCAGCGCTTCAATGCCGACACCCACGTCACGACCAAGCAGATCGACTTCGGTCTCAACTACGTGATCGCCGAGCAAAACGCCATGGTCAGCGCCACCTACTCACGCAACAACGTGAATCGGGGCGGTGAAGACCTGAGCCGATTCGTCGTTGCGCTGCAGCTTCAGTACTGAGGCGGCAGCGCACGCATCGGCGGACAGCCTAGGCCGTCAGGGCATTCGCCAGCGCCTGAGAGGTGGC
Source organism: Burkholderiales bacterium (assembly GCA_947462175.1). GTDB lineage: Bacteria > Pseudomonadota > Gammaproteobacteria > Burkholderiales > Burkholderiaceae_C > PBB1. Next base: position 9,714 of record CANHOE010000015.1, read on the forward strand.
GCGCGAGTCGATCATGAGGTTCAGATCGATCGATCCGACGCGCATCACCAGACGACGGCCTTCACCGTCGCTGTCAAGTGGAAGCACGTCGAGGCTGCTGGCCGGCAGCTGAACGCCATCGGCCAGGGCCACTTCGGCAATGGGACGCATGTCGGTGCGCTTCGAAACGCAGGCCTCTGACGACTCCATCAATGCCTGCAGAAGCTGCCGCAGCATCAGGTCATCCAATTCGAGGTCGAGTTCACCGTCCGGCAGTTGCAGCCGAATCGCGAAGGCCTTGCCATCGTTTGCAGGCCATGCCATCACGATGCCCTGGAGTGGCTTGGGATTGGGTACGAGGTTATCCATGAGCGAGCCTGCCGCGTGTTGGGGGACAGGTGGTTGTGGTGGCAAAGCGTGATCCTGCCACGATATGCACCGATCGAGGTTCGCCGTTAACCCGCGAACAAGGGCGGGCATTCGTCACTGGGCGATGATCTTCTTCGCGTACTCGGTGACCTCTTTCGGCACGAAAGGCTCGGGGATTTCGATGCCGCGTCGGCATGCCGGCCGCGCGGCCATCAGCTCGACCCAGCGCTGCAGATGCGGCAGGTCGTCGATGGCGACACCGGCCCAATCGTGCAAGCGCACCCACGACCAGTGGGCGATATCGGCGATGCTGAAGTCATCGACCAGGTATTCACGGTCCATCAGCCGGGTATCGAGCACGGTAAACAGCCGTTTGGTTTCCTTTTGATAGCGCTCGATCACAGACGGGATCTTTTCCGGGAAGTAGCGGAAGAACACGTTCGCCTGCCCCTGCATCGGCCCGACACCGCCCATCTGGAACATCAACCACTGAATCACCTGCGAGCGAGGCTTCATGGCCTTGGGTAGCAGTCGGCCTGTCTTCTCGGCCAGGTAGATCAGGATCGCGCCAGACTCGAACACCGCGAAGTCGCCTTCGTCGCGATCGACGATGGTCGGGATGCGGCCGTTGGGGTTGAGCTTCAGGTACTCGGGCTGCTTCTGCTCCTGCAGACCCAGCTTGATCGGGTGCAGCGTGTACGGCAGGTCAAGCTCTTCCAGGGCGATGGAGGCCTTCCAGCCGTTGGGGGTGGCGGATGTGTAGAGATCGATCATGGGGGGAGCCAGTATGTGCCGCGCGCTGAACCTGCTCAGCCGAACACGATCGTGCGGTGGCCGTTGACGAGGATGCGGTCTTCCAGATGGTTGCGCAGGCCTCGAGCGAGTACCGCTTTTTCCACGTCTTTGCCGCAACGCACCAGATCTTCGATGGAATCGCTGTGGTCGATGCGCATCACGTCCTGCTCGATGATCGGCCCCTCATCGAGGTCTTCGGTCACGTAGTGGCAGGTGGCGCCGATCAGCTTGACACCGCGGTCCCACGCCTGGTGATAGGGCTTGGCTCCGGCGAAGCTGGGCAGGAAGCTGTGGTGAATGTTGATGATCTGCCCCGGGTACTTCCGGCACAGCGACGGCGGCAGGATCTGCATGTAGCGCGCCAGCACCATCGTGTCGGCGCCACTGGACTCGAACAGCGACTCCAGCTGCGCGAAGGCTTCGGGCTTGTTCTCCTTCGTCACCGGGATGTGGTGGAAGGGAATGCCGTGCCATTCGACCAGGCCGCGAAACACCTCGTGATTCGACGCGACGCCGGCGATGTCTACATCGAGCTCCTTGCTCTGCCAGCGCGCGAGCAGGTCGTACAGGCAATGCTCCTGCGTCGACACCATCAACAGCACACGTCGCCGCACCGCGCTGTCGCTGGTGCGCCAGTCCATGTCGAACTCGGCCGCCAGCGGCGCAAAGCGGCACCGCAGTTCGGCGTGGTCGAAGGGCAGCGAGTCGGCCTTGACCTCAATGCGCATGAAGTAGCGCGCCGAATCGGCGTCGGCGTGCTGGCTGGAGCTGAGGATCCAGCCGCCCAGCCCGGCGAAGAAGCCAGTGACGCGGGCAACGATGCCGACGCGGTCGGGGCACGAGAAAGTCAGCGTGTAGTGATGGGGGCGGCTCATGGTGTCGGTGTGAATTGATTGAGTATCCTTACATGTTTTGCGCCAGCGTCAACTTGCCACGGACGGCTTGCAGTCGTCGAATTCGGCGACTCGCCGGCATCCCGCTTGCATACAGGGTCATTCAGCGAACGATTGACCCCTGTCGCGAGATCCACCCCCTGTCCATGCCCATTGCAGCCAAGGCCGCCCGATGAATCACAGCCCGATCCGCTCGATCCTGATCGCCAACCGCTCGGAGATCGCGATACGCGTGATGCGCGCCGCCTCCGAGATGCGCATCCGCACGGTGGCGATCTATTCGCAGCAGGACCGCCAGGCGTTGCATCGCTTCAAGGCCGACGAGAGCTACATGGTCGGCGAAGGCCAGAAACCGCTCGCGGCCTACCTCGACGGCGCGGACATCCTGCGCATCGCCAAGCACGCCGGGGCTGACGCCATCCACCCCGGCTACGGTTTCCTGTCCGAGAACCCCGAATTCGCGGATGCGGTGATCGCCGCAGGCATCCGCTGGATCGGCCCATCGCCTGACGTGATGCGCACGCTCGGCAACAAGGTCGCGGCACGCCATGCGGCCGTGGCCGCCGGCGTGGAGGTGATGCCTGCGACACCTCCACTGCCACTCGATGTGACCGAATGCGCCAAGTTGGCCGCCGGCATCGGCTACCCGGTGATGCTGAAGGCGAGCTGGGGCGGTGGTGGTCGCGGCATGCGGGTCATCGAGCACGAAGGCGAGCTGGCTGCATCGCTGCAGGCGTCGCGGCGCGAAGCGCTGGCCGCCTTCGGCAACGACGAGGTTTACTTCGAGAAGCTGATCCGCCGCGCACGCCATGTCGAGGTGCAGATCCTTGGCGATACACACGGCAACCTCGTACACCTGCACGAGCGCGACTGCACGGTGCAGAGGCGCAACCAGAAGGTGGTCGAGCGCGCACCCGCGCCATACCTCGACGCAGCGGGCCGCGCCGCCCTGTGCGGCAGCGCGTTGCGCCTGATGCGCTCGGTCGGCTACACCCACGCCGGCACGGTCGAGTTCCTGATGGATGCCGACGACGGCAAGTGCTACTTCATCGAGGTCAACCCGCGCATTCAGGTCGAGCACACGGTGACCGAGATGATCACCGGCGTCGACATCGTCAAGGCGCAGATCCGCATCACCGAAGGCGGCCATATCGGCGTCACAGAGGGCTCGCCCGAGGCTGCGACCGGGCTGCATCCGACCGGCGTGCCGCCGCAGGAGAAGATCCCGTTGAACGGCCACGCGCTGCAATGCCGTGTCACCACTGAAGACCCTGAAAACGGTTTCCTGCCTGACTACGGCCGGCTCGCCGCCTACCGCAGCGCGGCGGGCTTCGGCATCCGACTGGACGCCGGCACGGCCTACGGTGGCGCAGTGATCACGCCCTACTACGACTCTCTGCTGGTCAAGGTGACGGCCTGGGCGCCCACGCCCCTCGAAACGATTCAGCGCATGGACCGCGCGTTGCGGGAGTTCCGCATCCGCGGCGTGTCGACCAACCTGCAGTTCCTCGAGAACCTGATCAACCACCCGACCTTCGGCAACGACGTCAAGGGCGAGCTGACCACCCGCTTCATCGAGAACACGCCCGAGTTGCTGGCCTTCGCAGCGCGGCGTGACCGCGCCACCAAGCTGCTGCGATTCCTCGGCGAGGTCGCGGTCAATGGCAACCCGGAGGTCAAGGGACGCACGCTGCCGGCGCTGCCGCTGCCCAAGCCGGTGCTCCCGAAGATCGATGCAGCATCGCCGATTCCCGACGGCACACGCCAGCGTCTGCAAGCCCTGGGCGCTGCCGGATTCGCACAGTGGATGCTTGCGCAGAAGCAGGTGCTGATCACCGACACCACGATGCGCGACGCGCACCAGTCGCTGCTGGCCACCCGCATGCGCACGGCCGACATGCTGCCGATCGCGCCGTACTACGCCCGCGAGCTGTCTGGCCTGTTCTCGCTCGAATGCTGGGGCGGCGCGACCTTCGACGTGGCTCTGCGCTTCCTGAAGGAAGACCCGTGGCAGCGCCTGGCGCAGCTGCGCGCGCAGGTGCCGAACGTGCTGTTCCAGATGCTGCTGCGCGGCTCCAACGCAGTGGGATACACCAACTACGCCGACAACGTGGTGCGCCACTTCGTCAAGCAGGCGGCGATGAATGGCGTCGACCTGTTCCGGGTGTTCGACTCGCTCAACTGGGTCGAGAACATGCGTGTCGCCATCGATGCGGTCGTCGAGAGCGGAGGCTTGTGCGAGGGCGCCATCTGCTACACCGGCGACCTGTTCGACGGTGCACGGCCGAAGTACGACCTGAAGTACTACCTGGGCATCGCCCGCGAGCTTCAGAAGGCCGGCGTGCACCTGCTCGCGATCAAGGACATGGCGGGTATCTGCCGCCCCCGTGCGGCAGCGGCGCTGGTGAAGGCGCTGAAGGAAGAAACCGGTCTGCCGGTGCACTTTCACACCCACGACACCAGCGGTGCCGCGGCGGCGTCGGTGCTGGCCGCGATCGAGGCTGGTTGTGATGCGGTCGATGGCGCGCTGGATGCGATGAGCGGCCTGACCTCGCAGCCCAATCTGTCGTCCATCGCTGCCGCGCTGGCTGGCACCGACCGTGACCCCGGCCTGTCGCAGGACGCACTGCACTCGGCATCGATGTACTGGGAAGGCGTGCGGCGCTTCTATTCGCCGTTCGAGTCCGAGATCCGCTCCGGCACCGCCGACGTCTACCGCCATGAAATGCCCGGCGGCCAGTACACCAACCTGCGTGAGCAGGCGCGCTCACTCGGCATCGCACACCGCTGGACGGAGGTGTCGCAGACCTATGCCGACGTGAACCGGCTGTTCGGCGACATCGTGAAGGTCACGCCGACCTCCAAGGTGGTCGGCGACATGGCGCTGATGATGGTCGCGAGCGACCTGACCCCTGCCGAAGTGAAGGACCCGGCACGCGAGGTGGCCTTCCCTGAATCGGTGGTTTCGCTGTTCAAGGGCGAGCTCGGGTTCCCGCCCGATGGGTTCCCGTCCGCACTGAGCCGCAAGGTTCTGAAGCTGGCCGATGTCGAGGAGCCTCCTGCGCCGTACCGGCCGGGCGACCGCCTGCCGCCAGTCGATCTCGAAGCAGTGCGCGCGAAGGCCGCCGCCGAATGCGAGCAACCGATCGACGACCGCCAGCTGGCCTCGTACCTCATGTATCCGAAGCTGATGCGCGACTTCAGCGAGTACACCAAGTTGAACGGCGACACATCGATGTTGCCCACGCCGGTGTTTTTCTATGGCGCGCAGCCGCAGCAGGAGCTGGCGGTGGAGATCGATCCGGGCAAGACGCTGCTGGTCGCGCTGCAGTCGATCACAGCCGACGGCGACGTGGCGCAGAAAGTCCAGTTCGAGTTGAACGGCCAATCACGCACGGTGCGCGTGCTGCGCCCTGATGCAGGCGACGCCGCCAAGGGTCGTCCTGTCGCCGATCCCACCAACCCACTGCATGTCGCCGCACCGATGCCGGGAGCGATCGTCAGCGTCGCGGTGAAGGTCGGTCAGCGCGTCAGCGCCGGCAGCACCCTGCTAGCGCTGGAAGCGATGAAGATGGAGACCCATGTGGCCGCCGAGCGCGATGCCGAGATCGAAGCCGTGCTGATCGCACCGGGCGACCGGGTGCAGGCGAAGGATCTGCTGATCGTGCTCAAGGCAGTGGGATGATGGACTCGGCAGCCGAGCTTCCGTCCGGCTTCCAACGCCGAGCTCACCCCGTCGCTAGCTAGGTCAGGTACACCCCCGGCTCTGCTGACAGTCCGCGTTTGACGTACTTGGCGGTGTCGTCGGCCAGAGCCTCTTCGGCACCGGCTTCCAGCGCGTCGAGCGCCAGGCGCACGACCTCGTCTGGCGTCGCTTTGGCAACGTCAAAGGCACTGGTCATGTCGGTATCGACATAGCCCATGTGCATGGCCATCACCTGGGTGTGCTGGGCGCGCAGTTCCTGGCGCACGCCGTTGGTCATTGCCCAGGCCGCGGACTTGCTGGCGCCGTACACGCCGAACTGCGTCATGTTGATCCAGCTCAGTGCCGACAAGACGTTCACGATGGCGCCGCCACCATGGCGAGCCAGCACGGGAGCGAAGGCCTGGCACAGGCGCAGCGGGCCGAAGAAGTTGGTCTCCATGTGCGCGCGGGCCGAATCAATGGCATCGGCGGCCAGGTAGTCGCCCAGCCACAGGGCGCCAGCGTTGTTGATCAGCAGCGTCACATCGTCGCAGCGCTGCGCTGCGGCCGCCACATCCTCCGGCCGCGTCACGTCGAGCTGAACAGCCTCGACACCCGGCAGGGTGATCGTCGATGGATTTCGTGCTGCGGCGTAAACCTTGCGTGCGCCGCGTGCCAAAGCAGCACGTGCAAAGGCCAGTCCGACGCCACGGTTGGCGCCAGTGATGAATACGGTGGAGTTGGCGAGTTTCATGATGCGAGTCCTGCGGAGGGTGCTGTGATGCAACGATGGGAACGAGACGATAACGTTCGAATGTTCATCCAGTCGAGGGGCCAGGTTTGCCCTGTTGGAAGCGCGCCAGTGGCGAGACCGCGCCGGGATTCCGCCCCGGCAGGCGGGTAACTTTCTTCTGCTGGCACAGAAGAAAGTCACCAAAGAAGAGTGCCCGAACACCAGCCATTTGGTGACCTCGCTTCGGCTACA
>CANHOE010000016.1 GCA_947462175.1 Burkholderiales bacterium
AGGAAGAGCTTGAAGTTGGCTGGCAGGTCGGCGGCCAGCAGCGCGAACATGCCGTTGAGGTCCACGTTGATCACCACCACGCCGATCGCATTGCCCAAGCCGTCGGTGACCGGCGTTGCCAGCTGCAAAGCCGGTTGGTCCAGGCCGGCATAGGTGCCGCGCTCGTGATTGACCGCGATCTCTGACAGGTAGTACTGGCCGGCACGCAGTCGCAAGGTTTCGGCCACGTACGGGTAGTGACCTTTCTCCTGCAGATCGTCACCCAGCACCTCGACCGGCACATCACCCCGGCGGTCGACACGCACGCGCTCCAGGCCATGTTCGTTGGCGGAAATGAGTCGAATCTGGAAGTACGACGGATTGGCTGACATCAGACGTTGAAACAGCGTGGCCAGCTGGGCGGCCTGCGATGCATCGCTGCGCTGAAGCACCGCCACCGCGCCAGGCAGACGAGACAACACCTCCAGGTTGCGGGCGATTTCCTGCTGAGACAGCGTGATGCGCCGGGCCAGCACCTGGGTCGATGTCAACAGCCGCTCCTGTGCCGAATCGACCAGCAACTGGCGGCTCGTCCGGTACGCGTAAAGGCCGGTCAGACCTGAGGCGAGAACGCCGACCGCCGCCAGCAGCAGGGCGAGCTTGGCGGCGATGCCGAGCTTCACGAGGCCATGACCTTGCGGGCGCGATCGCCCGACACGATTCGGCTCCACAGCTGATTGCGGCGTTCCTCGCTTTCGACAGGCTGAAGCCAACGCAGCGTGTCCTTGGCCGTGTCGTCGGGCTCGGCCGAGGTGGTGTTGCTCAGCCCCTGACGGCTGACCAGTACCTGCCCCGGCTCGCGTTCCAGCATGTAATTGATCCAGGCGGTGGCGAGTCGCGGGTTGCGTGCGCTGCGGGTGATGACCCAGCAATCCAGCCAGGCGAGCGCACCTTCCCTGGGCAGTGCATAGCCGACATCCAGCCCTGCTGCCTTGCACAGCTGCACTTGCTGCTGGCCGAAATTGGCGAACATCAGCGCCGCGCGACGGTGCCTGAACAGCGACACCGATTCGTCGGGCCGTGTGTAGAAGCCACTCGCGTTTCGGCGTAGCGAGATCAAGCGGTCGACTGCTCGGGGCCAGTCCCTTTTGTCCAGAATGAAGGGCGATTTCAGCCCGAGGGACATGGCGGCCAGCGAAAAATTGTGGGTGCCACCGTTATAGGCGATCACCTTGCCGCGATAGCGCTCGTCCCACAACGCGGCGATCGATTCGGGGGCAGCTGGCACCTGCCGACGGTCGTAGATCAGCCCCATTTCCGAATACGTGTACGGGATCGCGTACACGACATCGTCGTGGACGACGCCGGGAATCGACCTCAGGTCGCGAAAGCGTGGGCGCTGGCGCGCCAGGTTCGGCACGGCATCGGTGGCGACGCCGACCACCAGGCCCTTGTGGATGTAGCGCTGGAGTTCGGCTGTGTTCACCGCGAACACGTCGAAGTCGTGCGCACCGTTCGCGCTGATCTTGTTCCAGAGATCCAGGTCGGTATCGATGGTCGTGACCTCGACCTTGCCGCCGTGACGCTGCTCGAAGGTGCGCGCGATGTCGGCATCGGCGTACCCGGGCCATGCCAGCACGCGCAGGGTGTCGCCAGCTGCGCGCGCCCATCCCGGTGCGGTTGTCGCCAGGGCGCCGAAAAAGAACTGTCGGCGATTGGTGTGCAGAGACATGGTTGGGGAATGGTCTTTAAGACGTCGCGGGGCTCCTACACGGGTTATCGGCCCTGCCGGCGTTTTCTTGTGCCGGATGCCCTCGGTTTGAAGCAGGGCAACGCGCGCCGCCGGCGCGTCCGCACGCTCAATCTCTGGAACTGCTCGAGGTCGGCAAGCTGGCACCGGATGAGCGGACGATCATGAGATCGCATGAGGTCATCGGGGTCGATGCCATCCGACGGGCCGATGCCGACACCAGCCTGCCTCGAGGAGTTGGATCGATCGGAGCGCCTGCTCCATAACGCCTTCTACCCTGCCGTTGCCCAGTTCTGACCTTGTTTCGGTGCTTGCGGAGCGAGGACATCCGCTGACACCCCAAGGGGATGGCAGCCGCTGGCCTGACGCTGAATCAGTAGGCGATGGCGAGGCTGTAGTTGCCGGTGTTGCCGGTGCTGCGCAGCACACGCACCCTCAGCGCGGAAGCCACCGTCCCCTTGTTGGTCAGCGCCACCTTCTGCTGGCGTCCGGTGACCCCGGGAATCATCAGCAGTTGCTGACCTGTGCTCATGTAAATGCCGATTCCAAAGCCTGAGGCTGCCCCTGCGGTCAGTGTGACGATCACCGTTTTGCCAGGCGCCACCGCGAACTCGTAGTAATCGGTGTCGGTGGCGGTGGTGAGGGAGCCTGAGACCGTGCTTGGCAGGACGCTGATCCTCTGCGCTGCGGCGAGCGTATTGTTCGGCTCGGCTTCCTTGACCTGCGTCACGGTGGGCGCTGGCGTTGGCGCGGGAGTCGGCGTTGGTGTCGGTGTAGGCGCAGGTGGGGTTGTCCCCTTGGCGGCGAGCGCAGCTGTCACTGCTGCATTCGCGTTCACGATGCCGGCGCCGCAGCCGTCGCACGGCACAGGAAAGGCGCGTGCGGTGGATTGCAGCAACGACGCGATCTGGTCGGGTGTCAGCGCCGGATTGACCGACAGCATCAGGGCAGCCACGCCACTGACCACCGGCGTGGCCATCGAGGTGCCCATGTACGACGCGTAGCTGTCGGCGCCCGGTGTGCTCGTACCGGCGTTGAGCGTGGAGACCATTCCTGCTCCGGAGTCGCCTCCTGGCGCGGCCACGGTGACGTTGCTGCCGAAGTTGGAATACGACGCCTTGCCCCCGGCCTTGCCGATGGAGGCTACCGTGATCACGCCGCTGCAGTTGGCCGGCGAATTGCCCGTCGCAGCGGCATTCGAGTTTCCCGCTGCGACGATGACCGAGGCCCCCCTTGCACGTGCCGCGTTGACAGCGTTCTGCGAGGTGATGTCGCAAGCGCCATTACCGCCCAGAGACAGGTTGATGACCTTGGCGGGGTTCGGGTTCTGCGGCAGGCCGGTCACCGTGCCACCGGCGGCCCAGACGATCGCGTCGGCGATGTCCGAGGTGTAGCCGCCACAACGACCGAGCGCACGCAGTGGAAGGATGCGCGCTCCAAAGGCCACGCCAGTCACGCCGATGCCGTTGCCGCCTGCCGCCGCCGCAAGACCCGACACGTGCGTGCCGTGCCATGAGCTGTTGCGGGCCGCAGAGCCGGTGCCGCATGCGCCTGCCGGGGCGAAGTCACCGGGGTCGGTGGCGTCGGCATCCCGGCCACCACCGTCAGCGGCGGTCGTTAGGTTGACGATGAAATCGTAGCCCGCGAGCAGATTGGCAGCGAGGTCGGCGTGCGGGCGCACGCCGGTGTCGATGACGGCGATGACCACGCCGGTACCGGCGGCCTTGTCCCAGGCGCCCTGGGCGCTGATGCCACCCGTGGCGTCCGACAGCGACCATTGCTGCGGATACAAGGCGTCATTCGGCAGGTACATCGGCTGGAGGATGCGGTCGGGCTCGACGTACTCGATGCTCGAATCGCCACTGCGCATGCTCTGGATCAGAGTGCTCAGTTCGTCGCGGTTCATGCGCCGGCTGATCTGCATCACCTGGCTGCCGTTGTGCATCCGCCGGAATGCGGATACCTGCACACCCTGGCGGTTGCCGGCCACCGTCACGGCATTTCGCGAGCGGGGCGACATCACGTTGGTGCTGCCATCGCGGTACTTCACGATCAGGCGGTCGGTGGTCATCAGTGACTCTGCCGACACGGTGCCGGACGATGCCGACGTTGCGAAGGTTGTCTTCTGTGGTCGAGCGGACCACGCTTGTGCCGGAGTTGCCACAACGGATGCGGCTGTCGCCAGGATCAGCGTTGTTATCAGGAAAGTGCGCAATCTCATCGGCTGCCTCGTGGGGTTCGAGGCCAACCCGACGGGGCGGGTTGGCAGCCCCGCTGCCGTGGCGCTGTGCGCTGTAGGCCGGAGGCTTTGCGTCCCATGCTTTCACATGGTTTGCGGGTTGGACCGATGGCAGGCTAACCGCGGCTGGCGCAGCGAATCAGGGTGCGGAACGCCGATATCGCCGCAACCGCGACATACTGCTCGAATGTGTCTGGAGCGGCGGGCATTCAGCGCACTCCAGCGTTGTTTTCGAACCCCGCACAATTCGCTGCATGAGCTCCGCGACGCCATCGCTTGACTTGACGCTGCCGTCGGCGACGATGCCAACCGATCCGCCTCCTTCAGAGGTGGGTTTCGCCGAAGCGCTGCGTTTCTGGCTGAAGCTCGGGTTCGTCAGCTTCGGCGGACCGGCCGGGCAGATTGCGATCATGCACACCGAGCTCGTGGAGCGTCGGCGTTGGATCAGCGAGAAGCGATTCCTGCACGCGCTTAACTACTGCATGGTGCTGCCCGGCCCCGAGGCCCAGCAGCTCGCCACCTACATCGGCTGGTTGATGCACCGAACCGCGGGTGGTCTCGTGGCCGGCGCCCTGTTCGTGCTGCCGTCGCTGTTCATTCTCATTGGCCTGGCCTGGGTCTACTTGCGCTTCGGCGAGGTGCCCTGGGTGGCCGGCATCTTCTACGGCATCAAACCGGCGGTGACGGCGCTGGTTCTGCACGCTGCCCACCGAATCGGCGGTCGGGCGCTGAAGAACGCCTGGATGTGGTCGATTGCGGCAGCTGCCTTCGTCGCGATCTTCGCGCTGCACGTCCCGTTTCCTGCAATCGTGATGGCCGCGGCGCTGATCGGTTACGTCGGCGCGAGGATAACGCCAGAGGTGTTTGTTGTCGGCGGTGGCCATGGCGCCGCCCGCAAGTCGTACGGCCGAGCCTTGATCGACGACGACACCCCGCCGCCGGCGCACGCGATTTTCAATCGCAGCCGCTTGCTGGGCGTGATGGTCGTCGGACTTGGCCTGTGGGCCGCCGCTATGGCCGTGTTGCTCGCGACGCAAGGCATGCAGGGCACGCTGACCGAGATGGGCTGGTTCTTCACCAAGGCCGCCATGCTGACCTTCGGGGGCGCCTACGCAGTGCTGCCCTATGTGTACCAGGGTGCGGTTGAGCAGCACCAGTGGCTGAGCGGTGCCCAGATGATCGATGGCCTCGCGCTCGGCGAGACCACGCCTGGCCCGCTGATCATGGTGGTGGCTTTTGTGGGCTTCGTGGGTGGGTGGCTCAAGCCGATGTTCGGTCCCGATGACCTGTTCACCGCGGGTGCGGTCGCAGCCACGGTGGTGACCTTCTTCACTTTCCTGCCATCGTTCATCTTCATCCTGGCGGGTGGCCCGCTGATCGAGGCCACCCACGGCAAGCTCGGCTTCACTGCGCCGCTGTCGGCGATCACGGCGGCAGTGGTCGGCGTGATCTTGAATCTGGCGCTGTTCTTCGCGTACCACGTGCTGTGGCCACACGGTTTCAGCGGGCACTTCGATGCAGTCTCGGCGCTGATTGCAGCAGCGGCTGCTGCGGCGCTGTTCCGTTTCAAGGTCGGTGTGCTGCCCCTGCTCGGCGCCTGTGCGGCCTTGGGCTTGGCGGTCACGCTGCTGGCACCGGGCTGGCGTTGATGGACAGCTCGATGAACGTGTTGCCGATCCGCCTGTTGCCCGGCCAGGATCTGCGCCGCGCCCTCGAAGCCGCAGTGGCCGAGTGCGGTTGTGCTGCGGCTTTTGTGCTGTCGGGCGTTGGCAGTCTGGCGCCTGCGATCTTGCGGCTGGCCGGCGCCACTGAGTTGCGCGAGAACACCGGTGACACAGAAATCCTGAGCCTGTCCGGCAGCATCGCCGTCAATGGATCGCACCTGCACGCTACCGTGTCCGATGCACAGGGTACGGTGATTGGCGGACATGTGGCTTACGGCTGCGTCGTTCGGACCACGGCCGAAGTGCTGTTGGCGTTGCTGCCCGACTGGCGCTTCAGTCGCGAGCACGATGCTGCGACAGGCTACGACGAACTGGTCGTTCGGCCCGCTTCGCAACCCGCCACCGGCGACGGTGTCTGAGCAGCCCGAGCGTCAGGAGAACCCAGCCCATGGACCGTGTTGATTGCATCGTGATCGGGGCCGGCGTCGTTGGCCTGGCCTGCGCACGTGCGATCGCGCAGGCGGGATTGGAGGTGGTGATCGTCGAGCGTGAGGCCGCCTTTGGTACCGGGGTGTCGGCGCGCAACAGCGAGGTGATTCATGCCGGGCTGTACTACCCGACCGGTAGCCGCAAGGCGCTGTGGTGCGTGCGTGGCGCGCGGATGCTTTACGACTATTGTGCCCAGCGCGGCATCGCGCACCGCCGTTGCGGCAAGCTGCTGGTGGCAACGCGCGAGGCAGACGTGAAGGCGCTGGAAGCCTTGCGCGCAAAGGGCTTGGCCAACGGGGTGAGCCGCCTTGAATGGCTGACGCGGGCGCAGGCGCTGGCGCTCGAACCCGAGCTGGAATGCGTTGCGGCCTTGTGGTCTCCAGCCAGCGGCATCGTCGACAGCCACGGCCTGATGACCTCGTTGCTCGGTGACGCAGAAGCCGCCGGGGCGTTGCTGGCCGTGACCAGCGGCGTGGTCGGCGCCACGCGCGAAGGCGTTGGCTGGCGGGTCACGGTTCACGAAGCCGACGGCAACGACGGCGGGGCCGTGGCCGATTTCTCACTGGAAGCCCGCTGGATCGTCAACGCGACCGGGCTCGACGCCCAGGCCGTAGCCGCTTCGATGGAGGGCTTTCCTGCGGCCGCGATCCCGCAACGTCACATGGCGAAAGGGCATTACTTTTCGTTGAGTGGCCGCGCGCCGTTCTCTCGATTGATCTATCCGATGCCCACCGATGGAGGGCTCGGCGTGCACCTCACGCTCGACCTGGGCGGTCAGGCCAAGTTCGGGCCCGATGTGGAGTGGATCGACGACATCACCGCCGCCGCCGATCTCGGCCGCAACCTCGATTACACCGTCGAGTCCAGTCGTGCCGAAGCCTTTGCGGCCGAAATCCGCCGCTACTGGCCGCGCCTGCGCGACGGCGCGCTGGCACCGGCCTACAGCGGCATCCGGCCGAAGCTGAGCGGCCCGGGCGAGCCCGCCGCCGACTTCTGGCTCCAGGGCCCGGCCGACCATGGCTGCGACGGTGTGGTGCAGTTGTTCGGCATCGAGTCGCCAGGGCTCACTGCGTCGCTCGCCATTGCCGAAGCGGCGGCAGAGGTGGTGACGCGCTCGGTCGTGGTTTGATGTTGTTTTGCGCGGTGGCTAACAAGGGCATGAGGTGACCGGCCCCGCTCATGCCCGGGGACAGAGCCCCAGGCGCTCATCGTGATGTGTTGCTCTTCAACGCCTGAGCAGCCTCTGTTATCAGCTCCGGCCCTTTGTAGATGAAGCCTGTGTAGATCTGCACCAGGTCAGCCCCAGCTGCCACCTTGGCAACTGCATCGGAACCGCTCATCACGCCGCCGACGCCGATGATCGGGTAGCCCGCGCCGAGTTCAGCGCGGAGTTGGCGGATCACCGCGTTGCTCGCCTCGAAGACCGGAGCGCCTGACAGTCCGCCGGTTTCGTTGGCGTTCGGCAGGCCTTTGACGGCATCGCGTGCAATCGTCGTGTTGGTCGCGATCACGCCGCTGATGCCATGGTTCTTGAGCGTGGTGGCAATCACGCGAATCTGACCCTCGACGAGGTCAGGCGCTATCTTCACGAACATGGGCACTTGGCGGCCGTGGCGCTGGGCCAGTGTGAAGTGGCGCTCCGACAGCGCACCGAGCAGCGTGTCGAGTGCCTCGTCGCTTTGCAGCGCGCGCAGGTTCGTGGTGTTCGGTGACGAGATGTTGACCGTCACGTAATCGGCATGTGGGTAGACGCCATCCAGACAGGTCAGATAGTCGTCTACCGCACGCTCGATCGGCGTCGTTGCGTTCTTGCCGATGTTCAGCCCGAGGATGCCGCCTTGCTGCCGAAACTTGGCGCGCTGCACATTGGCGACGAACGCGGTCAGCCCACCGTTATTGAAGCCCAGGCGGTTGATCAGCGCATTCGCTTCCGTCAGCCGCCACATTCGCGGCTTCGGGTTGCCGGGTTGCGCCAGGGGCGTGACCGTGCCGACTTCGATGAAGCCGAACCCCAGCGCGCCGAAGCCGTCGATGCAGCGGCCATTCTTGTCGAGCCCGGCGGCCAGACCGATGCGGTTCGGAAAGCGCAGCCCCGCCAGCGTCACCGGGTCGTCAATGCGCGTCTGGCGGATCGCGCACATCAGCGGGGTGTGCTGGATGCGTGCGAGGGTGTCGAGCGTCAGGTCATGCGCCTGTTCTGGGTCGAGACCGAACAGGAACGGGCGTGTCAGTGCGTAGGGGAGGAGGGCCATGAAGGGTGCGCGGGATAATTCGGAATTGTCTCAAACGGTGTCCTTGTCATGAATCAGGATGAACTGAAGGTGATGGTCGGCCGCGCCGCGCTGGCACAGGTGGTGCCGGGCAGCGTGGTCGGGGTGGGCACGGGCTCGACGGTCAACTGTTTCATCGATGCGCTCGCGACGATGCGCGACCGGATCATCGGCGCGGTTTCCAGCAGCGAGAAGAGCAGCGAGCGGCTGCGTTCCCACGGCATCGCGGTGCTCGACAGCAATGCGATCGAGCGCATCCCCGTGTACATCGACGGTGCCGACGAGATCGATCCGCACGGGCACATGATCAAGGGCGGCGGCGCGGCGCTGACGCGCGAGAAGATCGTCGCTGATCTGGCTGACCGTTTTGTCTGCATCGCGGATGTTTCCAAGCGCGTCGCGGTGCTGGGCCGATTTCCGCTGCCGGTCGAGGTGATCCCGATGGCCGCAGCACAAATCGCCCGGCGCTTCGTGACCTGGGGTGGCCGTCCAGTGCTCCGCGCCGGTGTGGTCACTGACAACGGATGCCATCTGATCGATGTGCACGGCCTGCACATCACCGACCCGCTCGCAATGGAATCTGAGATCAATCAATGGCCCGGTGTGGTCAGTGTGGGCATCTTTGCGCGGCACCGCGCGAGCCTCTGCCTGTTCGGCGGCCCGCAAGGCGTAGAGCCGGTGTCATACACGACCACCTCCTGACACTGCTGGAACGCGCTGAAAACAGCGTAATCTCGCTGCCTTATTCATTGAAGCGGATGCATGCCCATGGCCAAGCCCAACTATTCGTTCGAAAAGCGTCAGCGCGAGCTGGCCAAGAAGAAGAAGAAGGAAGAAAAAGTGAAGGAAAAGGCGGGTCGCAAAATCGGCGCCGATGGCGAGCCCGAGTCTGCAGCTGACGAGGGAGACGCCTCGGCTCCCCCGGCTGGCGCTGGTCCGACAGGGGCCTGAGTCAGAGCGTTGCGGGGTGCTGCAAGCAGTAGCCCTGCGCGGTGGATGAGAAGAAGCCCGATGCTGGGCTTCTAGTCAGCGCGGCGCGATCGCCGCGCGGCCTCGCGAACCACAAAGCGGGCAGCGTCCACACTGTCCAGCAGGCTGGCCTCAATGGGCATCGGGGCCCCCGTGATCGAGGCGGCTGTGATCTGCGCGGCCAGCGCAGCCCAAGTGATGCCGCGCGAGCCGAATCCCGTGCAGGCATAGAGCCCCGGCAGCCTGGGCACCTGCGAAGTCTGTTCCAGACGTTGCACATTGATTGCCGCGCCGATGTCCGGTATCGCACCCAGCACCGGCAGCCGATCATCGGTGGTCCAGCGCCAGCCGGTACGGCCAGTCAGTGGCGTGGTCTCCAACTGAACCAGCTTGCCGGTCAGGCGGGACAGCTGCGCCAAGTTGTGACGGTGGTCGCTGCCCCGCACTGAAGGATCATCGTCGTCGGACTGTGACGTGGCGCCGAAGATGGCAAGACCATCGATCGCTGGCAGCAGGTAGCCCGAGCCTGTGATCGGAACCCGCGGCAGGCTGAGCGCACCTACTTCGCTCAGCGACGCCATGCTGATCTGGCCGCGCAGCTTCAGCAGCGGCCAGGCGTCGGGCGCTGCAGGTGGCATCAACGGTCGCAACAGCCGCAGCGCGTCGCCAGCGTTGGCCAGCACCACGGTGCTCGAAGTGGCCATGGCGTGGCCAAAGGCATCGTGAAGTACCCAGCCTTCGGCTTCGCGTGTCAGCGATTCAACGGCGCAGCTGGCCCGGAGCGTGGCCCGCTGCCCCGCGCGTTCGAGAAACGAGCGCGCCAGCCCGCCCGGTTGAACCCAGCCCCCACCCGGGTACCACCAGGCTGGCTGGTGCAAGAGCAAGCCGCTGCGATCCGAGGCCTCGCGCGAGGACAACGCCTGCACGTAGTCCGATGGCAGCGCCAGGCGTTGCAAGGTGGCGTGCATTGCGGACAGGGCGTTGTCGAGGCTTTCAAGGCGCAGCAGACCCCGCGCATGGCCTGGAACGTCGTGCCGTGCGAGCGCAACGGTGACGGCACGTTGCGCTTCCAGTGCTGCGGCCCGATTGAAGCGCGCGTGGGCACCATCCTGTGGGTTGACGATGCCGTGAAACAGCCCGGCCGGGTTGCCCGAGGTTTCCATCGCGAGTGCCCCATGGCGTTCGAAGATGATGCTGTCGCGGCCTTGTTCGGCCAGTGCCCACGCGACCGCGCATCCGGCCAGGCCCGCACCGATGACCACGATCGGCGCGTTGTCAGGCGAACGAGTCGTGTAGCGAGAGGGCCTGCGCCTCGGTACGAATGAGGGTGCATAGCGCCAGCGTTCCCCTGCGTCGTCCGCCTGCGTGAACCCGGCAGAACGCATCGCGCCCGCTTCGGTGCCTGTTGCAGCATCGAGCCACGCCAGGCTGCCCACACGCGCCAACCGCGCCAAGGCTTTGGTCTCGCGTCCCGGCGCTGCGGCATCGCGCTCGATTCGGTGGCCGAGCGCAAACACGTCGACGGGAGTCGACAGTTCTCTGAGTCCTGCTCGCCATGCCATCGGCACCAGCAGCCATTGCACCTGCCCGCCCTCGAAGGCCAGTCGGTGCAGGTTGGGCGTGATCGGCGGCCAGTTCTCGCCGATCTCATCGTTCAGCATGGTGGCCGTGCAGCCGCCTGCGATGTCGGTGGACACGGTGATCACGTGCAACTGCGCACAGCGATGCGGATCGGCTCGCCAGGCTTGCAGGCAGTGCATGAAGCGACTGCCGCCATCGAATCGGTCGTCCAGCACCACGAATCGCCCGCTGCCTTGCCAAGCCTGGGCCAGTGCGGCAGCAAAAGCGTCAGGCGGGCCCGGTGGTTCCATCGCAACGCGTTGGATCATGCGGCGCTGCGCGTGCGCAGCCACGACAGCAGCCGCTCGCGCGCCTCGGTCAGGTTGCGGTAGGTGAGCACCGCTGTGCTCATGCTTTGCAAGGCGTCATGCAGCCGTCGCGCATTCGCCGGTTCAGTGATCGCCTGCGCCAGCGGCTGAGACTCGACCTGGATGGTGAACACCGCTTGCCGGTGCGAGGTCAGCGGGATGAACGTTTGCCGCTCGGTGCGCAGGAAGGCCATCGCTGCGAGCTGCTCTGCATCGGCATCTGCGGGCCAACCGTGGGCAGGGAACCGAGCCGGGTGCGCGTCGAGTGGCGCATGGCTTGCGATGTTCCACACCCAGCGTACCCAGCGGTCGCTGCCGGTCACCAGCCGTGCGAGGTGATCGCTGGCGGTGATCAGCAACTGGTTGTCAGCCACGGGCGCGTGCACTTCGGCGAAGTGCCGGCCGATCTTGTCCTCGGGAGCCCAATGCGATGGCAGGCAGACTGCAAGCCAGGGGATGCGAGCGGTCTGGCCATCGATGACAGCCAGATCTTCGGCGAAGGCGAGGCAGAACAGCGCGGTGCGGCGCCAGTGTGGAGGCAATGCCACAAGGCAGCGACCGACATCGTCCGTCGCGTCGGCGTGGCTCGATGTCGGGCCACCCTCGTGCACGGTCCAACCGAGCTGCAGAGCGTGCACGGATCCATCAGCGGCGCAGTGCCAGGCTCGGGGGTGCTCCGCTTCGGCGTGCTGGAACAGGGCCTGCAGCGCCGGTTGCGGATCGAAGCCGGGACTCATCAGCAACGCCTGATGGGCATGACCATTCAACACTGCCAGCTTTTCCCGCAGGGCGCGGTCGCCACGCCAGGTGGGCGTCAGCTGTACCGATCCGGGAGCGAGCCGACGCAGACCGGGCTGCATCCGGAACGGCGTGCTGATGGCGTCGAAGTCGAATGGCATCGGCCGATCATGCCGAAGAACTTGTCGAACCAAAGAAAAGGGCGCCCGGAAGCGCCCACTGTACGAACGGCCGACAGGTGTCCGCCGTTAAACGCGCTTGCGGTACTCGTGCGTGCGGGTGTCGATTTCGACCTTGTCGCCGGTTTGAACGAACAGCGGCACCGAGATCTCGAAGCCGGTCGCCAGCTTGGCATTCTTGAGCACCTTGCCCGAGGTGTCGCCCTTGACGGCGGGCTCGGTCTCGACGATTTCTCGCACCAGGCTGGTCGGCAGTTCGACCGAGATCGCCTTACCGTCGTAGAAGACCACTTCGACCGGCATGGCGTCTTCGAGGTACTGGAGCGCGTCGCCCATGTTCTCGCTCTCGACCTCGAACTGGTTGTACTCGGCGTCCATGAAGGCGTACATCGGGTCGGCGAAGTAGGAGTAGGTGCACTCCTTCTTGTCGAGGATGACCTGGTCCATCTTGTCGTCGGCCTTGAAGACGACTTCGGTGCCGGAGTTGCTCAGCAGGCTTTTGAGCTTCATGCGCACGGTGGCCGAATTGCGGCCGCCGCGGCTGTATTCGGTTTTCAGCACGACCATCGGGTCCTTGCCGTGCATGATGACGTTGCCGGCGCGAATTTCCTGTGCGATTTTCATGACGCTGTCCGTTGAGATCCGTGGGGTTGGCTTTTCGTGTTTCGGGGGTCGCGAAACGAAAAGCCTCAGATTTTAGCCTGCGGATGGCTGGATTTGGCATTGGCGAACGCCATCAGCTGAGTCACGAGGTCTGGTTGGGCCAGCAGCTCGGTGCGCCAGTCTGTGCACACCCTGGCCCAGGCGGACATCGAGGACGGCGAGTGCAACCTGCCCCAGGCGTCTGGGTCGTTCGTCTCGGACAGGTTGTTCCAGCGGAAGGCGGCGCGCCGGATCGAGTCAGCCATCGCCGGGTCGGCGGCCTGTAACGCCTTGGCCAGAAACGCCGCGAGCTTTGCTGAATGGACCCCGTCGTCCTGCGGGTAGATCTGCCAGAGGAACGGGCGGCCTGCCCAGATCGCGCGCACCAGCGAGTCCTCGCCGCGCACCAGATTCAGGTCGCATGACCAAAGCAGGTGGTCGTAGTCGATTTGCGTGAGCCAGGGCAGGGCCTGCACGCGCAAGTTCGGATGCCCGCCGCTCCGGGCCAGCGCTTGCGCCACCTGATCGGTGGCGTGGCAGGGCGTGGTGAGCAGCAGCGTCGGGCGAGCGCCCAGCGCCTGCAACAGTTCCGGCACGTTCGGGTTGGCATAACAGAACAGGCTGACCAGGCGTTCTCCGGGTAGCGGTGTGATGTGGTGCTGGGCCAGCCAGGCTTCAGGGTCGAACGCGGCTTGTCGCTGCAACAAGTCGGCTTCGCGCAACAGACCGCCGGTGCCTTCCGTGAAGCCGGGATAGAAGTACCAGCTCGTCAGTCCGCGGGCGAGACCGCTGCCTTGCAGGGACGGGAGCCCGTGGTTGCGCTCTACGTACGGCTCCGCACTGAGGTACTCCAGGTTGATCCAGACTGGTGCAGCCGATCGCTGGTGTGCGAGTGCGATACGGCGCAGACAAGGGTCGGGCAGGCCGCAGCCGAAGGCCTCGATCACCACTGCCGCAGGCTCGACGTCCGCGATCGCAAAGGCCTCGTCTGCCACCGGCCACGCCCGTACCTCGACACCGGGCCAGCCTCCAGGCGCCATCCATGTCAGGGCGTGCGCGTCGTCGATCCAGAGGCGCACGGCAATGCCGCGCTCGGCCAGATCGGTTGCCAGCCGCCAGCACACGCCGACATCGCCGTGGTTGTCGACGACGCGGCAGAACACATCCCAGGTGGCGCGATGGCAGGGGTGTCGTGGCACGTTGAAGGGCATCGGTGAATTATCCGAGCGTCGGCACAATCGCTGGCGATGTCTGACAACCCTGAACACCCCGATCCAGCCCAAGCGCAGCGCGAGCGCCTGCTCGCGGACGTGGCCGCGCTGCCCGGTCTGCCCGGTGTGTACCGCTATTTCGACGCACACGGCGGCGTGCTCTATGTCGGCAAGGCGCGGGACCTGAAGAAGCGGGTGTCGAGCTACTTCCAGAAGCAGCACGGGGGCACACGCATCGGCCACATGATCACGAAGATCGTGCGGATGGAAACCACAGTGGTGCGCTCCGAAGCCGAGGCGTTGCTGCTCGAGAACAACCTGATCAAGACGCTGAACCCGCGCTACAACATCCTGTTTCGCGACGACAAGAGCTATCCGTATCTGAAGATCACCGGCACCTCCAACTCGCCGTCGGCATCGAGTGCCTCACGCTACCCGCGAATGGTCTATTACCGCGGGCCGGTCGATCAACGCCACCACTATTTCGGCCCGTACCCGAGTGCCTGGGCCGTCAAGGAATCGATTCAGCTGCTGCAGAAGGTGTTCCGGCTGCGCACCTGCGAGGACACGGTCTTCAACAACCGCAGCCGGCCTTGTCTGCTGCATCAGATCAAGCGCTGCTCCGGGCCGTGTGTCGCCTTGATCTCACCCGACGACTATGCGCGCGATGTCGCCAATGCCGAGCGGTTCCTTCAAGGCGAACAACAGCAGGTGATGGACACCCTGCAGTCGCAGATGATGGCGCATGCCGATGTGCTGCAATTCGAGCAGGCAGCCGAGATCCGCAATCAGCTAGGTGCCCTGTCCCGGGTGCTGCACCAGCAGGCGGTCGAGGACAACACCGGAGCCGCGACGCGGGACGCCGACATCCTCGCCGTCAAGGTGCAGGGCGGTCGTGCCTGCGTCAACCTGGCGATGGTGCGCGGTGGTCGTCACCTCGGCGATCGGCCATTCTTCCCGGTGCATGTCGACGACGCGACCACGTTGGGCGCCGAATCGGCGACCGACGATGCTGGCAAGACGCTGCCTTCGCCTGAAGCGCTGGTGCTTGAAGCCTTCATCGCGCAGCATTACCTCGATGGCGGCGTGCCGCCCTTGCTCGTGTTGAGCCATCCGGTGGACAAGGCGCTGATCGACGCATTGACGGCGCACGCCGGGGTCAAGGTGACGGCGCAGCACCAGCCACGAGATGCCCGCCGAGCCTGGCTGGACATGTGCATCAAGGGCGCCGATCTGCGCCTGGCCCAGTTGCTGGCCGAAGAGGGCTCGCAGCAGGCACGAACGCGAGCGCTGGTGGACGTGCTGGAGATCGACACCGAGGCGCTTGATACGTTTCGCATCGAGTGTTTCGACATCAGCCACACAGCTGGCGAGGCCACGCAGGCATCCTGCGTGGTTTTCGAGAACCACAAGATGCGCAGTGCCCAGTACCGCCGCTACAACATCGAAGGCATCACTGGCGGCGACGACTACGCTGCGATGCGCCAGGTGCTGATGCGTCGCTATGGCAAGTTGGCTGCTCAGGTCGGCAAGCGTGCCGATGGGCCTGAAGACTCGTTGCATGAGGACACGGTGATCGCCAAGCCCGAGTTGCGACTGCCCGACCTGGTGCTGGTGGACGGCGGCCGCGGCCAGGTCAGCATGGCTCGCGAAGTGTTCGAGGAACTGGGCCTGGATCTGGGGCTGATCATCGGCGTAGAGAAAGGCGAGGGGCGCAAGGTGGGTCTGGAAGAGTTGGTCTTTGCCGACGGCCGCAAGAAAGTCACGCTTGCCAAGGATTCCGCGGCGCTGATGCTGGTCGCACAAATCCGTGACGAAGCCCATCGTTTCGCCATTACCGGCATGCGCGCCAAGCGTGCCAGCGTGCGCACCGGCGGCAGCAAGCTCGAAGATATCGACGGTGTCGGGCCGAAGAAGCGCGCCCGGCTGCTGCAACGTTTCGGTGGGGTGCGCGGCGTGGCGAGCGCCAGTGTCGATGACCTGTTGACCGTTGAAGGCATCTCGAAGGACCTGGCCGAGGCCATCTACCGTGCCTTGCACTGAAGGGCTTTCCATGACGAGGTGGTCGAAGTGGTGTGCTGGAAAGCGGCCGTATGTCCTGCACT
>CANHOE010000017.1 GCA_947462175.1 Burkholderiales bacterium
CAGGAAAGCTTCCAGAAGGCGCTGCGCGGACTCGAGACTGGCATCGACGGCCTGAGCGAACGCAGCACCGACCGCGACGAAATCATCGAGGAGATCGGCGAGGCCGGGCCGGAGCGCATCCTCTATGTCGGCGATGCGTTCCGCATCGGCATGAGTCTGCAGGAAGTCTTCGAGGAAACCGCGATCGACCCGTGGTTCCTCGCGCAGATAGAGCAACTGATTCAGACCGAGCAGGCGCTTTCTGGTCGCGCGCTGGACAGCCTGTCGAAAGACGAACTGCGTTACTTGAAGCAAAAGGGTTTTTCGGACCGCCGACTTGCGAAGCTACTGGGCACGAACCAGCACCTGGTGCGCGAGGCCCGCTGGGCGGCGAACGTACGCCCGGTTTTCAAGCGAGTCGATACCTGCGCCGCGGAATTCGCTACACAGACCGCTTACCTGTATTCGACGTACGACGAAGAGTGCGAAGCTGACCCGACCGACCGCAAGAAGATCATGGTCTTGGGCGGCGGACCCAACCGCATAGGGCAGGGCATCGAGTTCGATTACTGCTGCGTGCATGCAGCACTCGCGATGCGCGAAGACGGCTACGAGACCATCATGGTCAACTGCAACCCGGAAACCGTATCGACCGACTACGACACCTCTGATCGGCTCTACTTCGAGCCGGTGACACTGGAAGACGTGCTCGAGATCGTCGCCAAGGAAAAACCGGTTGGTGTGATCGTGCAGTACGGCGGGCAGACGCCTTTGAAGTTGGCGCTCGACCTGGAGCGTGCGGGCGTACCGATCGTCGGCACCTCGCCCGACAGCATCGACGTGGCCGAAGACCGCGAGCGCTTCCAGAAGCTGTTGCACGAACTCGGTCTGAAGCAGCCGCCGAACCGGACCGCGCGTACCGAGGAGCAGGCATTGGCCCTGGCGCACGAGATCGGCTATCCGCTGGTGGTGCGCCCGAGCTATGTGCTGGGCGGTCGTGCGATGGAGATCGTGCACGGCGACAAGGATCTCGAGCGCTACATGCGTGAAGCGGTCAAGGTCAGTGAGAAGTCGCCGGTACTGCTGGACCGCTTCCTTGACGACGCGATCGAGGTCGATGTCGATTGCATTGCCGACGGCAGCGACGCCACCTCCGGCGTGATGATCGGCGGCATCATGGAGCACGTCGAGCAAGCCGGCATCCACTCTGGCGACTCCGCGTGTTCGCTGCCGCCTTATTCACTGCCGCTGGCGCTGCAGAACGAGATGCGCCGGCAGACCACGCTGATGGCGCGTGCGCTGAAGGTTAAGGGGCTGATGAACGTGCAGTTCGCCATTCAAGGCGAGGGCGCCGATGCGATCGTCTATGTGCTCGAAGTGAATCCGCGCGCTTCTCGCACCGTGCCGTTCGTTTCGAAGGCGACGGGTTTGCAGCTGGCCAAGATCGCGGCCCGCTGCATGGTCGGGGTGAAGCTCTCCGATCAGCAGCAAAAGAACGGCAGGGTGCCGGCCGAAGTGATCCCACCGTACTTCAGTGTGAAAGAAGCGGTGTTCCCGTTCAACAAGTTCCCAGGCGTCGATCCGGTGCTCGGGCCGGAGATGCGATCCACTGGCGAGGTGATGGGCGTCGGCCGCACTTTCGGCGAGGCGATGTTGAAGAGTCAACTCGGTGCCGGTTCTCGCCTGCCGAGCAAGGGCACGGTGTGCATCACGGTGAAGGATGGCGACAAGGCTCGAGCACTTGTGGTCGCCCGGGATCTGGTCGCGCTCGGCTTTGCCATCGTGGCGACCAAGGGCACGGCTGCGGCGATTGCTGGTGGTGGGGTGCCGGTCAAGGTCGTCAACAAGGTCAAGGATGGCCGGCCGCACATCGTTGACATGGTGAAGGCGGGCGAGATCCAACTTGTCTTCACCACCGTCGATGAAACCCGTACCGCCATTGCCGACTCACGCCATATCCGGCAGGCAGCGCTCGCCAACCGCATCACCTACTACACCAGCATGGCGGGCTGCGAAGCAGCGGTCGAGGGCATGAAGCATCTCGACGATCTGGTGGTGCTCTCCCTACAGGAACTGCACACCGAGTTGCACTAAACTCAAAACACAACGACAAACCTAGCTCTCAGCCGCCGCTGGATCTTCTGGCGGCGGCTTCATTTTTGCCCGGGGTTCCATACATGCAGACCATTCCTCTCACCCAACGCGGTGCTGACAAGCTGAAGGACGAGTTGCAGCGCCTGAAGACGGTCGAGCGTCATGCGGTGATCCAGGCGATCGCAGAAGCCAGGGCTCAGGGCGATTTGTCCGAGAACGCCGAATACGAAGCGGCCAAGGACAAACAGGGATTCATCGAAGGCCGCATCCTGGACATCGAAGGCAAGCTCGCGGCAGCCAAGATCATCAATCCCGCGTCGCTCGACGCCGAAGGCAAGGTCGTCTTTGGCTCCACAGTCGACCTTGAAGACGAGGCCAGCGGCGCCGCAGTGACCTACCAGATCGTCGGCGACGACGAGGCGGATTTGAAGCTGGGTCTGATCTCGATCAGTTCGCCGATCGCCCGCGCGCTGATCGGCAAGGAGGTCGGCGACATTGCCGAGGTGCAGGCGCCTGGGGGTGTGAAGAGCTATGAAGTAATGGCGGTGCGCTACGAGTAAGCGAGCGCTGCTTCATGCTGCAACGTTTCGCTAGGTTATTGGCCGGACTGTGGGCTGGGTTGCTGGTGGGAATAGGCGCTATCGGCGCGCCTGCAGGATTCGCGATCACGACGGTGGAGATTGCCGGGCGAACGGCCGGGCGCATGTTTGCGATCGAAGCTCATGTCAGCCTGGCGTTGGCGGCGCTTCTGCTGATGTTGACTCGCAAGACGGTGCCCGCCGTGCCCGATCAGCCGCCCATGCCAACTTTGAACACGAACCTGCTGCTGGTGCTCGCAACACTGGTCTGCACAATCGTCGGCTACTTTGTGCTCCAGCCCATGATGGTTGCCGCACGAGCGGGGGAGGGTAGCCTGTCCTTCGGCGCCCTGCATGGGCTCTCAGCAGGATTCTTTGCGTTGAAGGGGCTGTTGGTGCTGGCGTTGGCCTGGCGACTGACGGCCCGATGAACCGGTTTGCGCCGCACAGATGCCGCGCTTGCCGTCGATTCAGTCGACGGCCTTGCGCTTCACACTCGTGACGCGTTTGCGAGCGCGCTTGATCTCACCGCCCGCGGCCACCCGCTCATTACCCAACACTTTGATCTTCTTGACCTGCGGCCGGTGGTTGCCGCTCTTCGAGAATTTCAGCAGCTTCACCACCTTCGGGCCCGGCATGCGGTCTTCGCGTTCCTCTTTTTCCTTGGGCGGAATAGGACGCCACAGCACCAGCAGTTTGCCGATGTGCTGAATCGGTGCGGCATTGAGCTGGTCGGTCAAGGTTGCGAACATGGATTCGCGGGAGGCTCGCTCGTCGGAGAAGACGCGGACCTTGATCAGCCCGTGTGCAGTCAGCGCGGCGTCGGTTTCCTTGATGACGGCTGCAGTCAGACCGTCGCCGCCGATCAGTACCACCGGGGTCAGGTGATGAGCGTCTGCGCGTTTTTCCCGGCGCTGATGGGTGGTGAGTGTGATGGCTGTCATGAGCCTATTATCGACGCCGCATGAAGGTCAAATCCAAAAGCAAGAAGATCGATAAGGCGTGGTTGCTGGCCCACCTGAACGACACCTATGTCAAGTTGTCGAAGAAGGAGGGCTACCGAGCCCGCGCTGCCTACAAATTGAAGGAAATCGACGAGGCACTCGGTCTGCTGAAGCCTGGTCAGGTGGTGGTCGATCTCGGCGCGGCGCCAGGCGCCTGGAGTCAGTATGTGCGCCGCAAACTGTCGAACAAGGTGCCGGATGCCATTGGTGCCGGGCTTGGCCCGCTAAACGGCACCATCATTGCGCTGGACATTCTGGATTTCGAGCCGATCGACGGTGTGGTGTTCATCCAGGGCGATTTTCGGGACGAGCCGGTGCTGGTTCAGCTCGAAGCCGCGGTGGGCGGCCGGCCAGTCGATGTCGTTGTGTCCGACCTCGCGCCAAACCTGACGGGCATCACCAGTTCAGACGATGCCCGAATCACCCACCTGGTCGAACTGGCGGTTGATTTCGCTGCGCGGCACCTTGTTGAAGGTGGGGCGCTGGTTTGCAAAGTCTTCCATGGCAGCAACTACAACGAACTGGTCGGCTTGCTGAAGGCGAACTTTCGGACGGTGAAAGCGATCAAGCCAAAAGCTTCGCGAGATCGTTCGTCCGAGACCTTTCTGGTCGGTATCGGACTCAAGGCAGCGTACAAAGTGGTCGACATCCCAGCGAAGACCGCTTTGCTCGAGTGAATTGGGCAATGATCACGTCCAGTGACCTCATAAACCAGACAGCACTTGAGTCGCATAAACTCGGCACTACATATGCTAAACGTCGCGCCCGCTGTGCACGCCGACCCCGTAGTTGAAGAATTGGAGTGGCAGTGAACAATCAATGGTTCTCAAAAATCGCTGTGTGGCTTGTCATCGCCCTCGTGCTGTTCACCGTGTTCAAGCAGTTCGACCGCGGCACGACCTCTGGCAGTCAGATCGGGTATTCCGATTTCCTGGAAGAGGTTCGCAACAAGCACATCAAGGCGGTGACGCTGCAGGAAGGGCCTGCGGGCACAGAGATCATCGCAACGACAACCGATGACAGGCGCCTGCGCAGCACCGCGACCTACTTGGATCGCGGTTTGGTCGGTGACCTGATCAACAGCGGCGTCAAGTTCGACGTCAAGCCGCGCGAAGAGCCCTCACTGCTGATGAACATCCTGGTCTCCTGGGGACCAATGTTGTTGCTGATCGGCGTCTGGATCTACTTCATGCGGCAGATGCAGGGTGGTGGCAAGGGCGGCGCCTTCAGCTTCGGCAAGTCCAAGGCCCGTATGCTCGATGAAGCCAACAACACGACCACGTTTGCCGATGTCGCGGGCTGCGACGAAGCAAAGGAAGAGGTCAAGGAACTTGTCGATTTCCTGAAAGACCCGCAGCGCTTCCAGAAGCTGGGCGGTCGCATACCGCGTGGTGTGCTACTGGTTGGCCCACCAGGAACTGGCAAAACGTTGCTGGCGAAGGCCATTGCCGGTGAAGCCAAGGTGCCGTTTTTCAGCATCTCGGGCTCCGACTTCGTTGAAATGTTTGTCGGCGTTGGCGCGGCGCGCGTGCGTGACATGTTCGAGCAGGCAAAGAAGAGTGCACCTTGCATCATCTTCGTTGACGAAATCGATGCGGTCGGCCGCCATCGTGGCGCTGGCCTCGGCGGTGGCAACGATGAGCGGGAGCAAACGCTGAACCAGATGTTGGTCGAAATGGACGGTTTTGAGACCAATCTGGGCGTGATCGTGATGGCGGCGACCAACCGTCCCGACATCCTGGACCCGGCGCTGCTTCGCCCGGGCCGTTTCGACCGGCAGGTCTATGTCACCCTGCCGGACGTGCGTGGCCGCGAGCAGATCCTGAACGTTCACATGCGCAAGGTGCCGGTGGGTCAGGACATCCGTGCCGATATCCTGGCACGCGGGACCCCCGGCTTCTCGGGTGCCGATCTGGCTAATCTGGTCAATGAGGCCGCTTTGTTCGCTGCGCGGCGTGCGGGTCGGGTCGTCGAGATGATGGACTTCGAAAAGGCCAAGGACAAGATCATGATGGGCCCCGAGCGCAAGTCCATGATCATGCCGGAGGAAGAGCGCAAGAACACGGCCTACCATGAGTCTGGTCACGCCTTGGTTGCGCGCCTGATGCCGAAGACAGACCCTGTGCACAAGGTGACCGTGATCCCGCGCGGCCGTGCGCTGGGCGTGACGATGCAGCTGCCCGAAGGCGACCGTTACAGCCTCGACAAGGAGAGGATGCTCTCCACGATCTCCGTGCTGTTTGGCGGGCGGATTGCAGAGGAGGTATTCATGAACCAGATGACCACTGGTGCCAGCAACGACTTCGAGCGCGCCACGCAGATCGCCCGCGATATGGTCACCCGCTACGGCATGACCGATGAGCTGGGTCCGATGGTCTACGCCGAGAACGAGGGCGAGGTCTTCCTGGGCCGTTCAGTGACCAAGACAACCACGATGTCCGAGGAAACGATGCGCAAGGTGGATGGTGTGATTCGCCGCATCATCGATGAACAGTACGTGATTGCGCGAAAGCATATCGAGGACAACAAGGACAAGATGCACGTGATGGCGAAGGCGCTGCTGGAGTGGGAAACCATCGACAGCGACCAGATCGACGACATCATGAATGGCAAGCCGCCACGCGCGCCCAAGGACTGGACTTCCTCGTCCAGCCGTTCCAGCGGTGGCCCTCAAGCCCCTGTGTCCTCGGACGGCGCACCAGCTGCTGCCTGACGACATTTGATTGTCATTTCACGGGGCTTCGGCCCCGTTTTCACGGGCGCTGAATTTTTCAGATGCCTGAAGGTGTCGATCTCGGCATGTCATGCACTGGCTAACCACTCGACATCGGATTGATCTCTGCGTGCCCAGAGTCATGGGCATCGTCAATGTCACACCCGATTCCTTCGCGGACGGTGGGCAGTTCTCGACCCTGGCCGAAGCCATCGACCACTGCCGGCGTCTGATCGACACTGGTGCCGACATCCTGGACATCGGAGGCGAGTCGAGCCGGCCGGGTGCTGAACCGGTGTCATTGGACGAAGAACGTCGGCGGGTGCTGCCAGTCCTCGAAGCGGTGCTGGCGATGGGAAACCCGGTGTCGATCGACACCACCAAGCCTGCCTTGATGGCCGAGGCCTTGGCCTTGGGTGTCGACATCGTCAACGACATCAATGCGCTCAAGGCTCCGGGCGCGCTTGAGGCGGTCGCTGCACACCCTACCTGCGGGATCTGCCTGATGCACATGCAGGGCGATCCGTCGTCCATGCAGTCGCAAGCCTGCTACGTCGATGTGGTGGCAGATGTCGCGTCGATGCTCCGTGGTCGTGTCGAGGAACTGACGGCTCGCGGCATTGCGACCGAGCGCATCGTGCTTGATCCCGGCATCGGCTTCGGCAAGACGGTCGCGCACAACCTTGAATTGCTGCGCCGCCAGCGCGAATTGCTTTCGCTGGGTCTGCCCTTGCTGGTGGGCTGGTCGCGCAAGTCCACTCTCGGCGCACTGACCGGACGTGCAGTCGGTGATCGTTTGGCTGCCAGTCTCGCAGCGGCGTTGGCGGCGATGCTCAACGGTGCCAGCATCGTGCGCGTGCACGATGTCGCCGCCACGGTCGACGCATTGAAGATTTGGCGCGCGGCTGGGCTGCCGATAACCAGGGCTACCCTTGACCCATCGCAATGAGATCCCAGCAACCATGACCAGAATCCATTTCGGCACCGATGGCATCCGCGGCACTGTGGGCCAACCCCCCATCACGCCGGACTTCATGTTGCGCCTTGGCCATTCGGTTGGGCGTGTTCTCAAGGCGTCCGATCCCAAGCCGACGGTGCTGATCGGTAAGGACACACGCATTTCCGGCTACATGATCGAGTCGGCGCTGGAAGCAGGCTTTGCCTCGGCGGGGGTTGATGTGCTGCTCACTGGGCCGCTGCCCACGCCGGGCATTGCCTATCTGACCCGTGCCTTGCGGTTGAATCTGGGGGTGGTGATCAGCGCCTCGCACAATCCTTTCGCTGACAACGGCGTCAAGTTCTTTTCCGCGCGCGGCGAGAAGTTGCCTGACGAATGGGAGGCGCGCGTCGAATCCTCACTGGACCAGCCTCCGCAGTGGGTTGCCTCGGCTGGCTTGGGCAAGGCGCGCAAGCTGGAAGACGCGCGCGGCCGTTACATCGAGTTCTGCAAGAGCACCTTTGGCAGCGAGCTGTCGCTGAAGGGCCTGAAAATCGTCGTCGATGCGGCCCATGGTGCGGCTTATCACGTGGCGCCGGAGGTGTTCCATGAACTGGGCGCCGAAGTCGTGGCCATCGGCTGTAGCCCAGATGGAACCAACATCAACGCCGGCTTCGGCGCCACCGCGCCCGCGGCGCTGGTTCAGGCGGTCAAGGAACACCGCGCCGATTACGGTGTCGCGCTCGACGGCGATGCCGACCGCTTGCAATTGGTCGATGCGGCGGGCCGTCTTTACAACGGGGACGAGCTGCTCTACGTCATGGTGGCCGACCGCCTCGCGCAAGGTCAGGCCGTGCCCGGTGTGGTGGGCACCTTGATGACCAACCTGGCGGTGGAGTTTGCGCTGCGGCAACGGGGTGTCGAAATGGTGCGCGCACGCGTTGGCGACCGCTATGTGCTGGAAGGCCTCCTGGCTCGTGGCTGGAACCTTGGCGGCGAGAGCTCCGGTCATCTGCTGGCGCTCGACCGTCATACCACCGGCGACGGCATCATCAGCGCACTGCAGATCCTGCAGGCAGTGTGCCGCAGCGGCGTCGCGCTGGCCGATCAGCTGAGTTCGGTCACGCTTTTGCCGCAGGTGATGATCAACGTCCGGTTGCGCGAAGGATTGGACTGGACCCGCCACGAAGGGTTGCAGCGCACCCAGCGTGAGCTCGAGAACGAACTGGGTGCCTCGGGTCGAATCCTGATCCGCCCCTCTGGCACTGAGCCCTTGCTGCGCGTGATGGTCGAAGCCCGCGACCATCAGACGGCCAACCGCTGCGCGCAACGGCTGGCTCAGACGCTGGAGGTCTGAGCCGGCTTCTCGACGTCACTTCTTGACCGGGGGGATCAGAACCTGGTCGACGATGTGCACCACGCCGTTCGAGGCTTCAATGTCGGCCGTGGAAACCACCGCGTTTTCTACCGTCACAAAGCTGCCCGAGCGGTACAGCGATACCGGAGAGCCTTGCACGGTCGTGACAGGGCCATTCTTGACCTCGGCCGCAGTCACCTTGCCGGGCAAGACGTGGTACGTCAGCACCGAAATCAACAGAGCCTTGTCCTTTGACAGCGCGTCCAGCGTCTTGGCCGGCACGGCTTTGAAGGCATCGTCAGTCGGCGCAAACACCGTGTACGGCCCAGGCTCCTTGAGTGTTTCTGTCAATCCTGCGTCGTTGATCAACTTCGTCAGCGTCGACAACTGAGGTGTCGCGGCGGTTGTCTCGCTGATCGTCCTTGGGGTGGGCGGAGTGGCACAGCCACTGATAGTCACAGCCAGCAACGCGCTGCTCAACAACTTGCTCATCATCATCAAAAACTCCTGCATGTTTACGGGAAACCGCTGCACGATCAACGCGTGCTGCCAATCTGAGGCCATTTCGGAAGTTATTGGATATATGTGACGCTTCGATGAATTCAATGTGACGATGAGGCGGGACAAAGGCAGGTGTCCGAAAAGGTCTGCTGAGGTAGTTCATTTTGTGAATCCGTCACGCAACTGTCACACAACCCTCATAGAGTCTGGCCAACTTTTGATCACAGCCCGAAGGGGCACAGAAAGGCTTCGACCATGACTTTTGCGCTCAATCGTGTGGCTTGTCTCTCACTGGCACTGCTGACAGCCTCCGGCGTGTCGTTCGCTCAAGACATCACCGGGGCTGGCGCCAGCTTCCCGGCGCCGCTGTACGCCAAGTGGGCAGACGCGTACAACAAGGCCACTGGAGCACGTGTGAATTACCAGTCTGTGGGCTCAGGCGCGGGCATCAAGCAGATTCGCGCGAAGACCGTCGATTTCGGGGCGTCGGACATGCCGCTGAAGGACGAGGAACTTGCCAAGGATGGCATGGTGCAGTTCCCCACGGTCATCGGAGGCGTGGTGCCCGTGGTCAATATCAAAGGCATCGCCCCAGGGCAGATCAAGCTGACGGGAGAAGTTCTCGGTGATATCTATCTTGGCAAGATCACCAAGTGGAATGATGCGGCGCTGACCGCACTGAATCCAGGCGTCCCTCTGCCGGACGAAACCATCTCGGTAGTGCGACGCGCCGATGGTTCCGGCACGAGTTTCATCTTCACCAACTACTTGTCCAAGGCAAACGCAGAGTGGAAGGCGAAAGTTGGCGAAGGCACCGCTGTGAACTGGCCGACGGGTGCCGGAGGCAAGGGCAATGAAGGCGTCTCTGCGTTCGTTTCCCGCCTGCCGAATTCGATCGGTTACGTCGAGTACGCCTATGTCAAGCAGAACAAGATGACCTTCACCCAGTTGAAGAACCAGGCGGGCGTTTTCGTCAGTCCGGATGACGTCAATTTCAAGGCGGCTGCAGCCGGGGCGGAATGGACCAAGAGCTTCTACCAGATCCTGACGGATCAACCAGGTAAAGATGCCTGGCCTCTGACGGGTGCGACCTTCATCATGATGCACAAGTCGCAGGACAAGCCGGTCCAGGCGTCGAACTCACTGAAGTTCTTCGAATGGGGCTACAGCAGCGGGGACAAGATGGCCGCCGATCTGGAGTACGTGCCCCTGCCTGACGCGGTCAAGACGCTGGTACGCAATCATTGGGCTGAAATCAAGGATCCCGCGGGCAAGGCGATTGCCTACAAGTGATGGTCCCGAGCCGATGGCGCCAGCCGTCGGCTCGACTGAAAGTCTGCGATCTGTTTCTGTAAATTGGAGAAATCGTGGCCGCTACACTCCCGGCGTCTCCCTACGACAACAAGAATATGGAACGCTCCGCCCCGATGGACCGGCCTCCACAGGGGCGTCGCTCGTCTCCGTGGATCGACAAGATGTTTTCGGCCGCGGCACACGGAGCCGCGCTGCTGACGCTGGCACTGCTGGTTGGCATCATCGGCTCATTGGTCGTTGGTGCCTGGCCCGCCATTTCCAAGTACGGTCTCAGCTTCCTCTGGAGCAGCGAGTGGGATCCGGTCCAGGAGAAGTTCGGCGGTTTGGTGATGATCTACGGCACGCTGATGACGTCTTTCATCGCCTTGCTGATTGCTGTGCCAGTCAGTTTCGGCATTGCGCTGTTTCTGACCGAACTGGCGCCCAATTGGCTGCGTCGCCCGCTTGGCGTTGCCATCGAGCTTCTCGCCGCCGTGCCATCGATCGTCTATGGCATGTGGGGCTTGCTGGTGTTCAGTCCGGTGCTGTCGACCTACGTCCAGCAGCCATTGCAGAAGTTGCTGGTCGATGTACCCGTGTTGCGCGATCTGGTTTCCGGCGCTCCGGTGGGTATCGGCATCCTGTCGGCCGGCATCATCCTCGCGATCATGATCATCCCGTTCATTGCCTCGGTGATGCGAGATGTCTTCGAGATCACCCCGGCCATGCTGAAGGAGTCTGCTTACGCACTCGGCTCGACGACCTGGGAAGTGGTTTTCAAGATCGTGCTGCCTTACACCAAGACGGGTGTCATTGGCGGCATCATGCTGGGTCTGGGTCGTGCCATTGGCGAGACGATGGCTGTGACCTTCGTGATCGGCAACTTCAACCAGTTGAACAGCCTGTCGCTTTTTGAGGCGGCGAACAGCATCACTTCGGCGCTCGCCAATGAGTTCGCCGAGGCAGGCGAGGGCTTGCACCAATCCTCATTGATCTACCTCGGGCTGGTGCTTTTCTTCATCACATTCGTCATCCTGTCGCTGTCCAAGCTTTTGCTGGCCCGACTGCGCATGAATGAGGGCACCCGGTCATGAGCACCAATGCCGCATTGCAAGCCTCACGACTCGCCAAGCACCGGAGTCGCAAGACCGTGAATGCGGTCGCGATGGTGCTTTGCTTGAGTGCGATGGTCTTCGGCCTGTTCTGGCTGGCCTGGATCCTGTTCGAGATGGTCCGCCTCGGCATCGGTGGATTGACCCTGTCGATCTTCACCGAAATGACGCCGCCGCCCCAGGCTGAAACCGGTGGCTTGCTCAATGCCATCTTTGGCTCGCTTGTGATGGTCGCCCTTGCCACCTTGCTCGGCACGCCGATCGGTGTGATGGCCGGCGTCTATCTCGCTGAGTACGGTCAGAAAACCTGGCTGGGCAACATAACTCGATTTGTCAACGACATTCTCCTGTCGGCGCCTTCGATCGTCATCGGCCTGTTCATCTACACCGTGGTGGTGGCACCGATGAAATCGTTCTCGGGTTTTGCGGGCGTGCTGGCGCTGGCCTTGATCGTGATTCCGGTCGTGATCCGCACGACTGAAAACATGCTGTCGCTGATTCCTGGGGCGCTGCGTGAAGCCGCTTATGCGCTGGGCACGCCGAAGTGGAAGGTGATCCTGGCCATCACCTTGAAATCCGCACGCGCTGGCGTGATCACTGGCGTGCTGTTGGCGGTGGCGCGCATCGCCGGAGAAACCGCGCCGCTGCTGTTCACTGCGCTGTCGAACCAGTTCTGGTCATCCAGCTTGGGCCAGCCGATGGCAAGTCTGCCGGTCACGATCTTCAAATTCGCACTCAGCCCCTATGAAAACTGGCAGAAGCTCGCCTGGGCAGGAGTGTTCCTGATCACGCTGGGGGTGCTGGCATTGAACATCCTTGCGCGTGTGCTGTTCCGTAACAAAAGCTGACGACCGGAGACCTGCACCATGGACAAGAAAGTCGACGTTCCGGTGAACGAGAAAATCAAGATTTCGGTGCGCGACCTGAATTTCTATTACGGGAAATTCCATGCGCTGAAGAACATCAACCTCGAGTTGCCGGAAAAGAAGGTCACTGCCTTCATCGGACCGTCGGGTTGCGGTAAGTCGACCCTGCTGCGCACTTTCAATCGCATGTTCGAGCTGTATCCAGAGCAGCGAGCCGAAGGCGAGATCCTTCTCGATGGCGAGAACATCCTGGACTCGAAGAAGGACGTGTCTCTGATGCGTGCCAACGTTGGCATGGTCTTTCAGAAGCCAACGCCCTTCCCGATGTCGATCTACGACAACATTGCCTTCGGCGTTCGCCTGTTCGAGACTTTGCCACGTGCCGAAATGGATGAACGGGTCGAGTGGGCACTGAAGAAGGCAGCCTTGTGGAACGAGGTCAAGGACAAGATCAACCAGAGCGGTTCGGGACTCTCCGGTGGTCAGCAGCAACGTTTGTGCATTGCCCGAGGCATTGCTATCAAGCCGGAAGTGCTGTTGCTCGACGAGCCATGCTCGGCGCTGGACCCCATTTCCACGGGCAAGATCGAGGAGCTGATCCACGAACTGAAGTCGGACTACACCGTGCTGATCGTGACCCACAACATGCAGCAGGCTGCCCGCAGCTCTGACTACACCGCCTACATGTACCTCGGGGATCTGATCGAGTTCGGACCGACCTCGGAGCTGTTCATGAAACCGAAGAAGAAGGATACCGAGGACTACATCACCGGGCGTTTCGGTTGATGTGCCTCACAGATCACGCAGGGAGTTCCCATGACTGAAAAACACCTCTCCACGCAGTTCGACACTGAACTCAGCGGCATTTCCACCCGCGTGCTCGAGATGGGGGGGTTGGTCGAATCGCAAGTCGCGCAGGCGGTCTATGCGCTCACGCACTTCAGCAACGAAACCGCCTCGCAGGTCCTCGTGCTGGAAGAGACCGTGAATACGATGGAAGTGGAGATCGACCGCGATCTGTCGAGCATCATCGCCCGACGCCAACCGACCGCGCGCGACCTGCGCCTGCTGATCGCGATCAGCAAAACCATTGCGAATCTGGAGCGGGTCGGCGACGAGGCCGCACGAGTGGCGCGCACGGTGCAAAGATTGATCAACACCGGCGTGTCGAGCCGCCTTCGCTTGCCGGTGGCTGATCTGAAGTTTGAGTCCGAACTGGCAATTGCCCAGCTGCGAAAAGCGCTTGACGCCTTTGCCCGGCTCGATGTCGAGAAGGCGCTGGAAGTCCTGAAGCAGGACGACCAGATCGACCAGGAGTTCGAAGGCCTGATGCGCAAGCTGATCACCTTCATGATGGAAGACCCACGCACGATTTCATCGAGCATCGATCTGGTGTTCGTGGCCAAGGCGATCGAGCGGGTGGGTGACCACGCGAAGAACCTTGCAGAGCAGATCATTTACATCGTCAAGGGGACGGATGTGAGACACAACTCCGTCGAGGAAATCGAGACCCTGGTGCGATGAACAACACGTCGAGGAGCCCAAGATGAGCCGTGTACTGGTCGTGGAAGACGAAGCGGCGATTGCCGAGCTGATCTCCATCAATCTGCGTCATGCCGGCTACGACGTGACGATTGCATCGGATGCCGATCAGGCGCAGATCGAAATCGACGGCGTGTTGCCCGACTTGGTCGTGCTGGACTGGATGTTGCCCGGCCAGTCTGGCTTGGTGCTTGCCAAGCGCTGGCGCGGTCAGGCGCGAACCCGTGAATTGCCGATCATCATGCTGACGGCGCGGGCCGAAGAAGGCGACATGATCTCCGGGCTTGACGCCGGCGCCGATGATTACCTCACCAAGCCGTTCTCGACCAACGAATTGCTGGCGCGAATCCGCGCCGTGCTGCGACGCAAGGCGCCAGAGGCGCTGGATACCCTGGTTGACGTGGCGGGTCTGAAGCTCGATCCGTCGACACGGCGTGTGGCCCGCGACGACCGGGAGGTGCGGATCGGGCCAACCGAGTTCCGTCTGCTGCATTTTTTCATGACGCATCCTGAGCGCGTACACAGCCGAGCACAGCTGCTCGATCGGGTGTGGGGCGACCACGTGTTCATCGAAGAACGCACGGTCGATGTGCACGTCAAGCGCTTGCGTGAAGCCCTGGATCCAGTCGGCTGCTCGCGGATGATCGAGACAGTTCGAGGCGCGGGTTACCGCCTCACGCAACAGATGCAGGCAGTCGCTGGCTGAGCGCAGCCGGGTCTGAACGCCATGGGCTGGCTTGTCACGCGCCTGCTGGCAGTGTCGCTGAGTGTTCTGCTTGCCAGTTTGACTGGCTGGCTGGTTGGTCGTGCGTCACAGTTGCCCCTCCTCGGTATCTTGCTTGGTGCCTTGCTGGGTGCACTCGGCTATGCGCTGTTCGATGCCCTGCGAGGGCAGCGTTTCCTCACGTGGCTGCAGTCGAGGAACGGGGCTTCGGCGCCACGCGACGCGGGCTTCTGGGGAGAGGTGGGCTATCGCGTCGAACGCTCAACGCGTTTGCTCGAACAACAGATTGATCGCGAGAAGATCCGTCTTGCCCAGTTTTTGTCAGCCATCGAAGCCTCGCCGAACGGCGTGATGTTGCTCGATGTCAACGATCAGATCGAGTGGTGCAATTCGGTGGCTGCCGACCATTTCGGCATTGACCCGCAGCGTGATCGTCTGCAACCCATCACGAACCTCGTCCGTGCACCGAGCTTCGTTGCCCACCTACAAACGGGTCAGTACGGCGAGGCGGTCAGCTTTCCAGGTCCCGGTTCCCGCGGCACGATCTCGGTGCTTATCAAGCCCTATGGTGATGCGATGAAGCTGGTGCTGTCGCAAGACACCACCGAGCGAGAGCGCAGCGACAGCATGCGGCGCGGTTTCGTGGCCAATGTGTCGCATGAGATCCGCACGCCGCTGACGGTGCTTTCTGGGTTCATCGAGACAATGTCCAGCCTGCAACTGACCGAGGTCGAACGGCGTCGCGTCATCGAGCTGATGGCGCAACAGGCGCAGCGCATGCAATTGCTGGTCGGAGACTTGCTGACGCTGGCCCAGCTCGAAGGGAGTCCCCGGCCTCCGGCAGACCGTTGGGTTCCAGTGCAGCAGTTGCTGAAACAGGTGCGTGCTGCTGCTGAAGCACTCTCAGCTGGGCGCCACACGCTGGTGTGGGGTAACGCAGTCGGGTCGGACGGCGGGAGTGACCTGATTGCTGGCGCTGAACAGGAACTCCACAGCGCGATTGCAAACCTCGTCAACAACGCCATCCGCTACACGCCAAGCGGTGGCGCGGTTCATGTTTCCTGGATCGTCAGGGCGGACGGGGTGGGTGAACTCGAGGTTCGCGACACAGGCATCGGGATCGCCAAGGAGCATTTGCCGCGGCTCACTGAGCGTTTCTACCGCGTGGACGGCAGTCGCTCGCGAGATACCGGTGGCACTGGACTGGGCCTGTCAATCGTCAAGCATGTGGTGCAGCGACATGGGGGCGAGCTTGAAATCCGCAGTGACCCGGGGAGTGGTTCGAGCTTCAAGCTGGTGTTTCCAGCGGCCCGTGTGCGGATCGTCAACTCACCGCTCGAGTGGGAGTCGACCGCATCGCAGCCGGGTGAAGATACTGCGCTTGGCATGGCTGGCTGATCCGGCCAGCAAGTCCCTGTTCAGCGCGCCAGCGGCTGGGATGCCC
>CANHOE010000018.1 GCA_947462175.1 Burkholderiales bacterium
AGGTGGGCGTGGCGACCTCGGCGAAGGCGATGTCGGCCTCGATCCAGTTGACGTACTGCACTGCGCCATCGGCATCGCGGCGGTAGGTGCGT
This sequence comes from Burkholderiales bacterium, assembly GCA_947462175.1. Classification (GTDB taxonomy): domain Bacteria; phylum Pseudomonadota; class Gammaproteobacteria; order Burkholderiales; family Burkholderiaceae_C; genus PBB1. Next base: position 93 of record CANHOE010000018.1, read on the forward strand.
ACCAGCCGCTGCGCCGAACGCTGGCCCTGCAGGTGTTCGAGCAGCGCGAGCAACGGACGCTCGCCGGCATCCAATGTCACGTGATCGAAGAAATCGAAGACGCGCGGCTCACGCAATTGACGCAGCTCGGTGTTGGGGTAACCGCCGCCCAGCACGGTGATGATGGTCGGGTCGTGCGCCTTCACCGTCTGCGCGATGCGAAACGCCGCGTACACCGCGCCAGGAAATGGCACCGAGATCAGCACAACGCGCGGTGCATGGCGCAAGAGCGCTTGCTGCGTCAACTCGACCAGGGTGCGGTCGATCAGGTTCAGTGGCGCTGCGAGCGCCTCGGCCAGCGGGTCGAAGGTTGGCTGGCTCTGTGCCAGCGATTCGGCGTAACGCACGAACTCGAAGCGCGAGTCGATCGCGTCACGCAGCACATCGGCAATGTCGTTCAGGTACAGCGTCGCAAGGTGGCGTGCGCGGTCCTGCACGCCGAGCGCGCCGAAAGCCCAAGCCAAGGGATCGCCGCCATCGTCGTCGATGTAGACGTCGAGCGACTCGAAGCGCGGGCCTTCCGGCAGGAAGGCGCGGCTGCAGATGCGGTGTCCCAGCGTGGGGTCGCGGCCTTGCAGGAACGCCATCGTCGCGGGCATCGTGGCCTGATAGCGGTCGAAGGCTTCGAGGAACGCCGCAACACGCGGGCTGCGCTGGGTGCGGGTAGATGCCTCGATCTGTTCGCGGACGGCTTGCAGGCCGACGGGGGAAAACAGCTTCAGCACCAGCGCCAGCGCCAGGTCCTCCTGCACTGCAAGGAAGCCGCGGGAGCGCAGAAAACCGGTCAGGTAGGCGGTGGATGGGTAAGGCGTGTTGAGCTGCGTCATCGGTGGGATGACGGACAGCACCCGCAGCTTTGGTGCTTGTGACATCAGGTTCGCCGAGTGGCCCGGGCACGCGCCATCGCCGCATCGATGACAGCTCGTTTGGCGCCTTGCGCGGGTCCAGCGGCCTCCTGCGGCGCGGACGCGTGAATTTCTGGCGATGCGTCGACCACGAGGGGTTTCAGCGTCAGCGCGCGCGCCTCCAGCCGCTCATTGAGTTCATCGCGTTCGCGTTGCAGACGGAATTGATGGAAGCCGTAGCGCGCCTTGGCCTCTTCGGCCTGTGGCTGGCTCCACGCGCCCCAGCCTGTGTGTTCACCCGTGACATCAACCAGCGAAATGCAATCGACAGGGCAGGCGGGCACGCACAGTTCACAGCCGGTGCACAGCGCGGCCATCACGGTGTGCATCGCCTTCGGGCCACCCAGGATGCTGTCAACCGGGCATGCCGGCAGGCACAGCGTGCAACCGATGCAGGCAGCTTCGTCGATGACCGCGAGCCTGCGTGGGCCTTCGACCCCGTGCGACGCATCGAGGGGCTGGATCGCCGCGCCGGTGATCGCAGCCAGCCGGGCAATCCCCTCGGCGCCGCCGGGCGGGCAGCGGTTGATCGGTGCGCTGCCCTCGGCAATGGCCCGTGCGTACCGGTGGCAATCAGGATAGCCGCAGCGGGTGCACTGCGTCTGCGGCAGTGCACGGTCGATATCGCCGACGGATGCCAGCGTCGGCGGCTCCGCTGTCAAACGGTCCACCATCGGCTTACTTCGGCTGTTGACGCTTCGAGGATGCTTTTGCCGCGTTCTTGCGCGCGGTCGGTGCAGCAACCGACCCAGGCGCCTTCACGGCGGGCACCAGCTTCAGCCCTGGTTGCCCGGCCACCTTCGCCATCGCGACCGGCCTGGTCCGCGTGCGCTTCAGTGCGACCGCCTTGCTGGCGTCGTGTTGGGCGATGAAGGTGCGCAGCCGCGGGTAGACGTCCTCGCGCCAGCGGCGACCCGAAAAGATGCCGTAGTGGCCGGCACCCATCGCGTCGTGGTGGAAGTGGTGCTTCCGGTCGACGCCGGTGCACAGATCGTGGGCTGCGCGGGTCTGCCCGGCGCCGGAGATGTCGTCCTTTTCACCCTCGACGGTCAACAGTGCGGTGGTCTTGATGTCCTGCGGACGCACCAGTTCACCCTTCACCGTCCAGGTGCCATTGACCAGCGCGAAGTCCTGGAAGACGGTCTTGATGGTGTCGAGGTAGTACTCGGCCGGCATGTCGAGCACTGCGTTGTACTCATCGTAGAAATTGGTGTGAAAGTCTGCGCTCTCGCCGTCGCCGCGCACCAGATCCATGAAGTAGTCGTAGTGCGAACGCGCATGGTGGCTCGGGTTCATCGCAATGAACCCGGTGTGCTGCATGAAGCCGGGATACACAAGGCGCTGGCTGCCTGGGTAATTGGTCGGCACGCGGAAGATCACGTTGTTCTCGAACCACTCGAGGCTCTTGTTCATTGCCAGGTTATTCACTGCGGTGGGCGACAGGCGGGCGTCGATCGGACCGCCCATCATCGTCATCGTGCGCGGTGTTTGCTCGCCGCGGCTGGCCATCAACGAAATGGCAGCGAGCACCGGGACCGTGGGTTGACACACCGAGATCACGTGGACTTCGGGGCCGATGTGGCGGATGAACTCCTGCACGTACTCGACATAGTCGTCGAGGTGGAACGGGCCCACTTCGGCCGGCACCATGCGCGCATCGGTCCAGTCGGTGATGTAGACCTTGTGGTGCTGCAGAAGCTCACGCACCGTCTCGCGCAGCAGCGTCGAGTGGTGCCCCGACAGCGGCGCGACCACCAGCACCGTGGGCTGCTCCTTCATGGCCTTCAGCAAGGGCATGTCGTCTGCGAAGCGCTTGAAGCGCAACAGGCGGCAAAACGGTTTTTCTATCGCCACCTGCTGTTGCACCGCGACCTCCACCCCGTCGGCCTTCACCGAATGGATGTTGAACTCCGGCTTCTCGTATTCCTTCGATAAGCGGTGCATCAGGTTCAGCCCGGCCGACACGCGAGGCGCCTGCGGGGTGTGTGTGAACGGCGACAGCGGGTGGCTGTACAGCTTGGACGAGGCGCTCGCGAATTCGGCCAGCGGGCTCAACAACGCACGCTGTGTTTCATAGAACTGGTAGAGCATCGACATGGCGAAATCCTGGTTCACACGGCCACGACGCCGGCGGCGACGCGGATACAGCGAGTGCGGGTCGCCGACAAATCATCCTACTGATGGATTCATCGGCGCCCGGAGTCAGAGTATGAATGCTGCGCTGCAACATTGTAGGGCGGATGCCCTAAGGCGGCCCCTTGAACGAAGCCGGACGAACGCCGCGATCAGGCAGTGAGGAGGGCTCATCGCACGAAGTTGTGACAAAAAAGCCCGGCGGTGCCGGGCTTCACGGTGTCGGACGGTCGCGGGCTCAGCTCACGAGGCCGATGGCCTTCACCACCGCATCGATGTTGCCGTGGTTCAACGCGGCAACGCAGATGCGGCCCGAGTCGACGCCGTAGATGCCGAACTCATTGCGCAGGCGTTCCATCTGCGGCTTGGCCAGCCCGGTGTAGCTGAACATGCCTTTCTGGCGGGTGATGAAGCTCACGTCCTGTTTCGTGCCTGCGGCGAACAGCTTGGATTGCAGCAGCGCGCGCATTTCCTTGATACGCACGCGCATGCCGGCCAGCTCTTCTTCCCACATCGACCGCAGCGCCGGTGTGGTCAGCACGGTGGCGACGATCTGCGCGCCGTGCGTCGGCGGGTTCGAATAATTGGTGCGGATCACGATCTTCAGCTGGCTCAGCACGCGCGTCATCTCTTCCTTGCTGGCGCAGACCACGCTCAGCGCGCCGACACGTTCGCCGTACAGCGAGAAGCTCTTCGAGAACGAAGTCGCGACGAAGAAGTCGAGGCCGGCATCGAGGAACTGCGCGACCACCGCGCCGTCCTCGGCAATGCCGTCGCCGAAGCCCTGATACGCCATGTCGAGGAAGGCGACCAGGCCGCGTGCCTTGACGGCGGCCACCACCTGCGCCCATTGCGCTGGCGTGATGTCGTAGCCGGTGGGGTTATGGCAGCAGGCGTGCAGGACCACGATGGTGCCGGCAGGTGCGGTGTTCAGCGCAGTGAGCATGCCGTCGACATTGACGCCGCGCTTGGCCGCGTCGTAGTACGGATAGGTTTCTACCGTGAAGCCCGCGTTGGTGAACAGCGCGCGGTGGTTTTCCCAGCTCGGGTCGCTGATCAGCACCTTGGGCGAGGTGCCGGCGCGGCTGGCCAGGTGCTGCAGGAAATCGGCGCCGATCTTCAGGCCGCCGGTGCCACCCAGGGCCTGCACGGTGGCGACTCGCCCGTCTTTCACCGCGGCGCTGTCGGCACCGAAGACCAGACCCTGAACTGCCTTGTCGTAGGCGGCGATGCCGTCAATGGGCAAGTAGCCATGAGGCTTCAAGGTGTCGAAGATCAGCTTTTCAGCCGCGGCCACGCATTTCAGCAGTGGCAGCTTGCCGGACTCATCGAAATAGACGCCGACGCCGAGGTTGACCTTGGCCGGGTTCGGATCGGCGTTGTACTGTTCGTTGAGGCCGAGGATCGGGTCGCGGGGCGCCATGTCGACGGCGGCAAAGAGCGATGCCATGGAAATTCCTTGTGGTGGGCGTAGGAAGGATTGCAAAGCGCGCGAGGCGCTGGGGGTGCACGTGAACGCGGGATGGGCTACGCTTTCGAGCTGCTCGGTCCCGCCGTCACACGAGTTAACCCCCAAATTTTATCCGCCATGGCCGAACTCGTTGATCTGAATGCCCCCGCCGACATCGACGTGCCCGAAGCAGGCGTGTTCGTCAGCTACCCGGACTCGCCCTACCAGCTGTTTCAGCCGTATCCGCCGGCGGGCGACCAGCCCACCGCGATCACGCAATTGGTCGAGGGCCTGAACGACGGCCTGAGTTTCCAGACGCTGCTGGGCGTCACCGGCTCGGGCAAGACCTTCACGATGGCGAACGTGATCGCGCAGATGGGCCGCCCGGCCATCGTGTTCGCGCCAAACAAGACGCTGGCCGCGCAGCTCTATGCCGAGTTCCGCGAGTTCTTTCCGAAAAACGCGGTCGAGTACTTCGTCAGCTACTACGACTACTACCAGCCCGAAGCCTACGTGCCGCAGCGCGATCTGTTCATCGAGAAGGACAGCGCTATCAACGAGCACATCGAGCAGATGCGGCTGTCTGCCACCAAGAGCCTGCTGGAACGGCGCGATGTGGTGATCGTGGCCACCGTGAGCGCCATCTACGGCATCGGAAAGCCGGACGACTATCTCGAGATGCGGCTGGTGATGCGCACGGGCGGCAAGCAGAACCAGCGCGATCTGATCAGCCAGCTGATCCGCATGCAATACAGCCGCAACGAGACCGACTTCTCGCGCGGCACCTTCCGTGTGCGCGGTGACACGGTCGACATCTTCCCGGCCGAGCATTCCGAACTGGCGATCCGCGTTGAATTGTTCGACGACGAGATCGAATCGCTGAGCCTCTTCGATCCGCTGACCGGCCGCATCCGCCAGAAGATTCCGCGCTTCGTGGTGTACCCGTCCAGCCATTACGTGACGCCGCGCGACAAGGTGGTCAATGCAATCGGAACCATCAAGGAGGAGTTGCGCGAGCGAACGGCCGAACTGGTCGGCGCCGGCAAGCTGGTCGAGGCACAGCGGCTGGAGCAGCGCACCCGGTTCGATCTGGAGATGCTTCAGGAGATCGGCCACTGCAAGGGCATCGAGAACTACAGCCGGCACCTCTCGGGCAGCGCTCCTGGGCAGCCGCCGTCGACGCTGGTCGACTACCTGCCGAAGGATGCTCTGATGTTCCTCGACGAGTCGCACGTGCTGATCGGTCAGCTCGGCGGCATGTACAACGGCGACCGGGCGCGCAAGACCACGCTGGTCGAGTATGGCTTCCGACTGCCCAGCGCACTCGACAACCGGCCGCTTCGTTTCGAGGAGTTCGAGACCAAGATGCGGCAGGTGATGTACGTGTCGGCCACGCCGGCCGCGTATGAGCAAAGAACCTCGGGGCAGGTGGTCGAGCAGCTGGTGCGCCCGACCGGGCTGATCGACCCGATGGTCGAGGTGCGCCCGGCGACCCACCAGGTGGACGACGTGCTGCAGGAAATCCGCATCCGAGTGGAAGCCTCTGAACGCGTGCTGATCACCACACTGACCAAGCGCATGGCCGAGCAGCTGACCGATTACCTCAGCGACAACGGCTGCAAGGTGCGCTACCTGCACAGCGACATCGAGACGGTCGAACGCGTCGAGATATTGCGCGATCTGCGGCTCGGCGTGTTCGACGTGCTGGTTGGGATCAACCTGCTGCGCGAGGGGTTGGACATCCCCGAGGTGTCGCTGGTCGCGATTCTGGACGCCGACAAGGAGGGCTTCCTGCGCTCCGAGCGCAGCCTGATCCAGACCATCGGCCGCGCAGCGCGCAACGTCAATGGCCGCGCGATTCTCTATGCCGACAAGATCACCGAATCGATGCGCAAGGCGATCGACGAAACCGAGCGTCGCCGCAACAAGCAGATCGCGCACAACCTGGCGATGGGCATCACGCCGCGGACGATCAACAAGAAGATCAAGGAACTGATCGACGGGGTGTACTCAGAGAAGTCCGACAAGGGCGCCGCCAAGGACGCGCTTCGCGCTGCCGAGGTCGAGATGCTGTCGGAGAAGGATCTGGGCAAGCGCATCAAGCAGCTCGAAAAGCAGATGCTCGAACATGCGCGCAATCTCGAATTCGAGAAGGCGGCGCGGATTCGCGATCAACTGGCGCTGTTGCGCGAACAGGCTTTCGGCGCGCCCGGCGCCGACAACCTCTCGGTGCTGGTGACCAAACCCTGAAGCGCAGCGTCAGGGCACGGACAGCCAGATCTCGTTGCGCCGCAGGAACCAGGGCATGAACGGGGGGTTGTAGCGCGAGAAAACTGGCTCGCCAGCGGTGTCCACGCCGGCAGTTTTCAGCACGGACCGCAGCTTGTCCAGGTGCTCGGCATAGTTGGCGTCGGACCAAAACCCAGAGTAGCGAATCGCTGCGATGCGGCTCGCGGGAACCTCACGCAGGTAGACCCTGGGGTCGAGTGGTTCTGGGGCCGATGCCAGCGTCACACCCTTGGGCAGGACGAACTGGATGACGTAACTGCCGCCGGCTCCCGGCACGGCCGCCTGTGTCACCGGCGCGGTCATCTCCAGCCGCTGCGGGGCTGCCACCTGGGTGACGGGCGCGGTCATCTCGAACTTTTTCTCGCCCTTGTTCTTGCCGAAGATGTACCCGGCGAGGATCGGGAACGCCAGATTCCCGGCTTTTTCTGCATCGGCCTCGATGCGCACTTCAGCGACCACGTAGGGTGCGTACTGACGCAGTTCGACGTCGTCGAGGGTGCGTATCACATCGTAGGCGGGCTCTTCGATGGCTTGCGACAACACCGGCGTTGTGAGAACAGCCAGGGCGACAGCGATTCGAAGGCGAAGAAACATCATTTCCGAGTGTCGCTCACAAGAAACTCCGGGTCGTGCCAAGTGTCTTGGCCTCCGCTCGGTAGGTCACCGCCACCGAGCGGCGGTGTCACAGGCAATCTGGCGCTTGCACAGCCTGCAGCACGACCTGCGTGTAACCCTCACGATCGCGATGACGGAACCACCATACCGCACCTTTCTTGATCGACCATTCCTGCGGCACGTCGGCCAGCAGGTGTGCTGCGACCAGTCCGAGTGTGGGCTGGTGGCCGATGACAAGCACCGGATCCGGCGACTCTGGCCATCGCGCAGCTTTCAGCAGGGCATCACCGCTGGCATGCGGCGCCAGAGCGTCCATGGTCTTGAAGTTCTTGCCCAGCGCTTTCGCCGTCTGCTGGCAACGCAAGGCCGGGCTGACCAGCACCTTGGTGCCCTGCGCCATTCGCTGGCTGAGCCAGTCGGCCATCCGTGCGGCCTGACGTTCGCCCTTGGTTGTCAGCCCGCGATCGAGGTCGTCTTGCCCTTCCCCGATGATGTGCGCTTCGGCGTGCCGCCACAGGATCAGGTCCATCGCCTCAGCCTCCAGGGGCGGGCGAGGGCGCATCGGCGGCCGGGCGGTAGCGCCTGACCAGAGCCTGCTGCGCACTGACGCCATTACTCCCAAGGCGCGAGAAACTGCCATCGCTGTTCAGCATCCAGGCGTCGCGGCGGTCGTGCAAATAAGGCACCAGACATTCGTCGATGACACGCTGCCGCAGTTCTGCATCACGTATCGGCCATGCCACCTCGATACGACGCAGCATGTTGCGGCTCATCCAGTCGGCGCTCGACAGGTAGAGAACCTCGTCGTCTTCGCCAGGGCCCCAGCGGAAATACATCACCCGCGTGTGCTCAAGGAACCGCCCGACCACGGACCGCACTCGGATCCGGTCGGTTGCACCCGGCACCCCCGGGCGCAGCACGCAGGCACCGCGCACGATCAGGTCGATGTCGGCTCCGGCCTGGCTGGCGCGCACCAGCGCGTTGATCAGCATCGAGTCTGTCAGCGCGTTGATCTTGACAATGATGCGGGCAGGTTGCCCCGCCCGAGCTGCGTCAGCGACGCGATCGATGGTGTGGATCAGCCGTCGGTGCATGGTGAACGGCGCTTGCAACATCTGGCGCAGCGGCTTCATCTTGCCGAGGCTGGCGAGCTGCTGGAAAACCGCATCCACGTCGGCGGTGAGTTCGGTATCTGCAGTCAGGTAACCCACGTCGGTGTATAGCCGCGCGGTCTTCGGGTTGTAGTTGCCGGTGGACAGGTGCGCATAGCGGCGCAACCGTACGGTGGCATTGGGGTTCGCGCTGGCCGACACTTCACGCCGCGTCACCAGTAGCAGCTTGGCGTGCGTCTTGAGACCGACCACGCCGTAAACCACCTGCGCGCCCACCGCCTCCAGCCGCTCGGCCCAGTTGATGTTGGCTTCCTCGTCGAAACGCGCCTTCAGCTCGACGACAACCATCACCTCCTTGCCTTTGCGTGCCGCCTCGATGAGCAGGTCCATCAGCGGTGATTCGCTGCCGGTTCGGTAAATCGTCTGCTTGATGGCGAGCACCGCCGGATCATTGACCGACTCGCGCAGGAACTGCACCACCGGATCGAATGATTCGAAGGGATGGTGCAGCAGCACGTCACCCCGACGCAGTCGGGCGAAGATCGACTGATCACGCGGCAGGCCCTTGGCGGGCCAGGCGCCTTCATGCGGCGCAAAGCGGAGCGAGGGCAGCACGCTGCGATCATTGACCTGCTCGATCAGCTGGTTCAGCCGCACCAGATTCACTGGCCCGTTGACCTGGTACAGCGCCTGTTTCGGCAAGTCGAACTGTTCCAGCAGGAATTCCGATAGCTCAGGTGGGCAGCTGCTGACAACTTCGAGGCGAATCGCCTGGCCGAAATGGCGCGAACTGAGCCCGGACCGCAGCGCCTGACGCAGGTTCTTCACATCGTCCTCGTCGACCTCGAGGTCGGAGTCGCGGGTGACGCGGAACTGTGAGAAGGTCTCTACAGCACGTCCTGGAAACAGCTCACCGAGGTGGGCGCGGATCACGCTGGTCAGCAGCACGAAGCCCTGCTTGCCTGGCACCAGCGCGTCGGGCAGCTGGATCACCCGCGGCAGTACGCGCGGCACCTTGACGATGGCGATGGTGTTCTCGCGGCCGAATGCATCTTTGCCGCCGAGACGCACGATGAAGTTAAGCGCCTTGTTGGCGACCAGCGGAAACGGGTGCGATGGATCGAGCCCGATCGGCACCAGCAGCGGTCGCACTTGTTTCTGGAAGAACTGGTCGACCCACTCGCTTTGCGCTTCGTCGCGGTCGGCGTGGTTCAGGATCACGATACCTGCGCGCTGGAGCAATGGCATCACTTGATCATTGAAGGCGGTGTACTGTTCGTCGATCAGCCGATGGGCTTCGGCGGTGATCGCCTGCACATCGGCATCGGTGACGCCGGCATTGGGCAGTCGCGAAGCCTCCAGGTAATCCGCAAATCGCACTTCGAAGAATTCGTCGATGTTCGACGACACGATGCAGATGTAGCGCAGCCGCTCCAGCAGCGGCACGTCGTGACGCAGCGCTTGTGCCAGCACGCGACGGTTGAATTCGAGGATCGAGGTTTCCCGACCCAGCATCAACGCTGGATCTCCCGGTTGCAGCGCCTCCACCGGCTCTGGGGCGGTCAGGCTGTCTGCTGGGGATCTCGATGCGGGCTCAGTATTCATGACACTAGTTTAGGGAGATTGAGAGCGGCATCGGCATCGGATTTGCCGAATACCGGGTGGGCGCCAGCCTCGCCCGACCGCGCCACGGACAAGCGTGTTTCGACGTCTGCCAGGCGCAGATGTTCGCTCCAATCGATGATTTCGAGACGACCATCGGCGTGCTCGACCAGCGCTGTCAGGCTCTCGACCCAGTCGCCGTCGTTGGCGTAGGTGATGCCGTCAATGTCGCGCAACTCAGCATGGTGGATGTGTCCACAGACCACGCCGTGTGCGCCGCGCCGCCGGGCCTCGCGTGCCACCGCGACCTCGAAATCCCCAATGAAGTTGACCGCACGCTTGACCTTGAATTTCAGGTACTTCGAGAGGCTCCAGTAGGGCAAACCCAGGCGTGCACGCATCGAGTTCAGATAGCAGTTGAGCTTGAGAGTGAACTCGTACAGTCTGTCGCCGACGTGCGCGAGCCACTTGGCGCACTGAATCACGCCGTCGAACAGATCGCCGTGGACGACCCACAGCCGGCGGCCATCTGCGGTTTCGTGGATGCAATCTTCGGCCACCTCGATTCCGCCGAAGTCATGGCCCAGGTAGCGACGCGCGAACTCGTCGTGGTTACCGGGGATGAAAATCACCCGCGTGCCTTTGCGTGCCTTGCGCAGCAGCTTCTGAACCACATCGTTGTGCGCCTGAGGCCAGTACCAACTGCGTCGCAGCTGCCAGCCGTCGATGATGTCGCCGACCAGGAACAAGTGCTCGCATTCAAAATGCCTCAGGAAGGCCAGCAGCGCCACGGCTTGGCATCCAGGCGTCCCGAGGTGCAGGTCCGAGATCCAGACGCTGCGGTAATGCTGCTTTCCTTCACCTGCCTGATCATTCAGGCCCTCGCCGACGCGGTCGGTCGCTGCGCAATGAACCTGAGAATCGGTCCACGCGCGCAGCAGGGGCGGATCGCGTTGCATGGAACCGAATGTTGAGACGCTGGTGTTACACAGCCATGGCGGTTTCATGACGACTCGGTGACAGTGGCTGCCTGACGCTGCCTAGGCGCCGGGCGATACCATGCTGCACCGCCGACCCCGGACGCTACTTACCCGTTCTGAACATGGCCCAGCCCACCCCCGAACCTGCTCCCGTGCTTGTCAACAAAGTGTTCCTGTTCGTGCTGGTGGCCGTATCGCTCGCGTTCGGCTGGATCCTTTGGCCCTTCTTTGGTGCGCTGTTCTGGGGGGTGGTGCTTGCCATCCTGTTCTCGCCACTGCACCGCCGGCTGCTGGTCAAGTTAAACGGTCGTGGGTCATTGGCGGCTTTGGCAACACTGGCAGTGATCGTTCTGATCGTGTTGCTGCCGCTGGCGTTTCTCACCGCCTCGCTGGTCAACGAAGGCGCGGGCTTCTACGCGCGGGTGCAATCAGGTGAACTGGACTTCGGCCGCTATTTCGATCAGATCATGCAGGCACTGCCGTCATGGTTCATTGAGCGGCTCAACCAGTTCGGACTGGGCAATGTGGCGGCACTGAAGCTAAAGCTCAGCACCGCGCTCTCGCAGGGCGCCAGTCTGATTGCCACGCAAGCGCTGAGCATCGGGCAGAACACCTTTGAGTTCATCGTCAATTTTTTCATCACGATCTACTTGGTTTTCTTCCTGCTGCGCGACGGTGCCCGTCTCGCAAGTCGCATCAACGTTGCCATCCCGCTCTACGAACAGGACAAGCAGGAATTGCTGCTCAAGTTCACCACGGTCATTCGTGCTGCGGTGAAGGGTAACGTGGTCGTCGCGATTGCACAGGGCGGACTCGGTGGCCTCGCGTTCTGGTTCCTCGGCGTCAATGGCGCCTTGCTGTGGGCGGTAATCATGGCCTTTCTGTCGCTGTTGCCGGCGATCGGCGCCGGGTTGGTGTGGCTGCCGGTGGCGCTTTACTTCCTGCTCACTGGCGCCGTCTGGGAGGGTCTGGGCCTGATCGCCTACGGGGTGCTGGTGATTGGCATGGTCGACAATGTGCTGCGCCAGATCCTGGTGGGCAAGGACACCAAGATGCCCGACTACGTGGTGCTGATTTCGACACTGGGCGGCATGGCCGTCTTTGGCCTCAATGGCTTCGTCATCGGGCCGGTGATCGCTGCGATGTTCATGGCGGTGTGGGACATCTGCATCACCGCACGCGGAGGGAATCGATGAGTGCCGGGCGCTTGATGGCGACCGCTGCGTCAGCAGCGTTGCTGCTGCTTGCCGGTTGCGCTGCCACGCCAGCCAGTGCGCCATCGCAAAACGCTTCACCGAAGTTGTTCGACGTCGCTGCCCATGAGGCCGCGATCTACGTCATTCGAAGCGAGCGGGTCGGCGGCGCCATTCCGCTGGAGGTGCTCATCGACGGGCAGCGTATCGGTGCGACGGTCGCAAGGTCATACCTCTACGCGGTGGTGGCCCCGGGGATCCGTTTGGTGGAGTCTCGAGGTGACATCCGAAGCACGCTCGAAGTCGACGCGAAGCCGGGAACGATCACCTACCTCTCACAGGTGGTGGAGCTGACTTACCTCAGTTCGCCTCGAACGCGTCTGCGACCGGTGCATGAATCACAAGGTCGCGAGTGGGTCAGGGAGTTGAAGGCAGCGCCGCCGCGTTGAGCGAGCGACGCGCCGCCTCTGCGGCTCAGGCTAACAGCGAGCCGGCTCTGCCTGGACGTTGCACGCCGCCCTGCGCGCCGTAGACAGCAGACGTCTCGCGCGGCAGCAGCACGTCGATGGCCCGGTCGAGGGCCGCTGTGGCACGAGCCAGACTTTCGCGCTGGGCCGCGACGGTGCCGCTGGCGCTGGCGAGCCGGCGGCGCAGCGCTGGAGGCACTGGGCCGTTACGCGCAGCACGGGAAAAATGGTCCACGGCGTTCGACAGTGCGCGATGCAGTTCCGTCGCGTGCAGATCGATCGATGACAGATCGCGCGCCTGAAGAGCCGCGCTCAGCGACGACAGCCGGTCTTCCACGGCACTGAGGGTCAATTCCAGTGCTGGATCAGCCGCGTCGCTCCTCGACAGGTGAACGAGGGCCGTGGTGCTCGGACGCTTCGATGGCGACGAATTCATGGGCGAGTGCAGCGAGAAGATTCGGTCAGGACTCAGGCGTGGACTTCTTCAACAGTTCGGCGGCATTAGCGATCAGCTTGTCGGCGATGGCGCCGGCATCGATCTTGAAGTCGCCTTTCTCGATGGCTTGTGAGATGCGATCGACCTTGGCACTGTCGAATTCGGCGGCACTCGTCGATCCGGACAGCAGACTGGCTGCGGTGCTCGACAAGGCCACCTGCACGCCGGCCTCGGTCGAGGACGCGGCTGCGGCCTCGGTGCTGCTGCGTGCGTTGGCCGGGGTCACTGCGGGTCCGGTCGGGGCGCTGGCCACGGGCAGACCCTGCGTCTTGTTGCTTGTGCTTCCGATGGTCATGAAATTCTCCCGACGGGCGGCGGAGTGAAAAGAGTCTTCAACATGATCTGGATATCGGCCGCTCTGACACGGACTTTAGGACTTTTTGGCTCTCCGGCGCAAACCGGCAGAGCCACCGAGGCAACCCGCACCATGCAAATCACAGCGAGAGCTCCACCACGCGCGTTCCCACTGGCGTGCCGGTGACAACCTGACCGTTATCGGTACGCACGCGCGCAGTCTGACCTTCGATGCCGGGCGTCAGTGCCTGTCCGTTGCCGGCGACGCTGAAGCCTGGCCCACTGGCCATTACCTTGACTGAATCGCCGGCGGCGAACCACATCCGCGGCTTGAGATCGGTCTGTCGCAGGCCCCGTCCCGCCGTCAGCGGGCGTGTCAGCACGCGACCGACGGCCAGCGCGGTGTTGATCACCACGGGCGCGTTGTCTTCGGCGAAGTCGACCTCGGCGATGCGCAGGTCGTCCTCGCGCAATGTGGCTCCAGACGGCAGCGGTACTGCTGCGACCAGTGCCTGCCCGAACACGCGCACGGTCACTGGAAGATAGACATTCCATGGCTTGCTGCCCTGTGCACACCGCAGCCCGATGCGAGCCTTCCCCCACAACCTCACGCCTGGCGGCAGGTATGGCTCAATGCGCTGACAAGGCGCGAGCTTCAGTCTCGGGTCCAGCGCGCCGACTTTCACCTCGAATCGAAGCGGCTTGTCAGGGTTGCGTCCGCTTTCTGCGGGCTCTGCGGGGGCGTTGATTTGCGAGAGTGCTGTCTGCTGTGTGGCATGCAGCGCCAGCTCACGCACCTGTTCCATCAGCGCGGAATCGACCGTCGCTTCGGCCGTGTCCTGGGCTGCGGAGTGCAGAGGCAAGCCCAGCGTCAGCATGCTGGAAAGCAGCAGCGCACCGCAGCGGATGGCATGCGCAGAGATTCGGAACAGACGGAATTTCATGCCTGCACTCTAGGCACGACCCCTTGTGTCGCAGGCCACGAAATGACGGTGAATCCCGCGCTTGTTTCCGCTTATGTTGGCGCCGGGGCCTCCAGACAATGACTGCACAGCCAGCCTTCGGGAGTGACCCATGCTGAACCAGCTCACTAGCAACATCGATTTCCAGGGCCAGGCCTTGAGCCTGCGGGCTGAGCGTCAGCGGCTGATCGCGAGCAACATCGCCAACGCCGACACCCCAGGCTATGTGTCGCGAGACATGAATTTTTCGCAGGCGCTGCGCGACGCCACCGGCGGCCAGCGCTCCGGCGTCGGGACCGTCGGGCGACTGGACACCACTCAGCCTGGTCACATCGCCGGCAGCGGCGCCTCGCCGGCTGCAGCGAACCTGTTGTATTCGAATGTCAGCCAGACCAGCCTCGACAACAACACGGTCGACATGGACCGCGAGCGCGCGAGCTTCGTCGACAACTCGGTCAAGTACGAGGCCACGCTGACCTTCGTCAACAGCTCTGTTCGCGGCATGCTTGACGCGATCAAGGGAGGTTGATCATGAGCATGATGAACATCTTCAATGTGGCGGGTAGCGCAACCAGCGCGCAGAGCCAGCGGTTGAACATCGTCGCGTCGAACCTGGCCAACGCCGACACCGTCGCCGGGCCTGATGGCAAGTCCTACAAGGCACGGCAAGTGACTTTCCAGACCCAGTTGATGGGGACTGTCGGCGGCAATGCTGGTGCCGCTGGTGTCACGGTGAGCAACATCTCCGAAGACCAGACGCCAGGACGTCGTGTGCTTGACCCCAAGCACCCTAGCGCTGACGCCGATGGCTACGTGACCTACAGCAATGTCAATGCGGTGGAGGAGATGGTCAACATGATCTCGGCCTCGCGCTCATACCAGAACAACGTCGAGGTCATGAACACCGCGAAGACGCTGCTGCTCAAGACCTTGCAGATGGGCAGCTGAGCCCGTCGCAGCCACCGAGGACACCTTCCATGGCCATCGATTTCTCGACCCTCAACAAGCCGTCCACCCATGTGGCGAGCGGCACCTCATCGTCGTCTGGAACTTTGGCCGCGGATGATCCTGGCTCACAGGATCGCTTCCTGAAGCTGTTGATCACGCAGATACAGAACCAGGATCCGCTCAGCCCGATGGACAACG
>CANHOE010000019.1 GCA_947462175.1 Burkholderiales bacterium
CGCTCGGTGATGCCCTGGCCACAGGCTTGCGTCAACTGGGGCACGTGGTCGACTGGTTCCGTGATGGCCATCAGGCGAATTCCGCCTTGTCCAGCGCCCCGTATGACGCGGTGGTGCTCGATCTGGGTCTGCCAGGCACCGATGGCATGGTCTGGCTGGAGCGTTGGCGCAGTCGCGAGCAGACGGTGCCTGTGCTGATCCTGACCGCGCGAGATGGTGTCGAGCAGCGCATTGCCGGGCTGGATGCCGGCGCAGACGATTACCTGGTCAAACCGATCACCATCGACGAGTTGGCGGCGCGCCTGCGCGCCATGGTGCGCCGCTCCGCCGGTCGCGCGCAATCGGTGTGGCAGCACGGTGAGCTGGAGTACGACCCATCGACCAAGCTGGTGCGTTGGCGCGGGGCGACCGTCGAGCTGACTGGCTTGGAGATGACCTTGCTGGAAGCGCTGCTGAAACACCCCCAGCGCGTGCTGTCGAAGACCCACCTGCAGCAGATGATCTACGACTGGGGTGGCGGTGATCCGTCGAGCAACTCGCTGGAGGTGCACGTGCACCACCTGCGCCGCAAGATCGACCCCGCCATCGTGCGCACGGTCCGTGGTGTTGGTTATGCGCTGGGCTCCGGAGAAGCCACTGCATGAGCCTGCAGCGCCGGTTGTTGCTCTATCTTTTGATCTGCGCGCCGCTGGTGTGGGGCGTCGCGCTGTACCAGTCGATCAAGCAGGCGCGCTACGAAGTCAACGAGATGTACGACGTCGAGTTGATACGCCTGGCTCGGCAGGTGCAGGCCACGATGCGTTCCGATGCCTATTTGTCCAGCCTGCCACAGCCGTTGTCGGCCGAGGGCAGCGCCGAGCCGGGCACGGCCGATGTGCGCGACCTGGCGCTGGCTGTCTGGGACTCGACCGGATCGCTGGTGCTGTCGGACAGCGAAGGGGTCCAGTTGAAACGCTATCCGGACGCTGTCGGTTTTCGCAACGAAGACCTGCAGGGCAAGCCCTGGCGTATCTACTACCTGCAGTCGGCGACCGGTGCCTGGCTGGTGGCTGCCGGGCAGCGAGTCAAGGAGCGTGACGAACTGGTCTACAGCGTGACCGCCAGTCAGATCACGCCTTGGATCCTTGTGCTTCCGGCGCTGCTGATCGCAATGGCCCTGGCGGTGCGACGCGCGCTGGCACCCGTGCGCGATCTGACGGCCGAGCTCAAGGCGCGCGATGCCACGGACCTGCGCCACATCCCGAATACCACCACACCCGCGGAACTGAAGCCCCTGGTCGTTGCGATGAACGGTCTGTTCCAGCGCATCGAGGAAACGCTGGGCCGCGAACGGCGCTTCACCGCCGATGCGGCCCACGAACTGCGCACGCCGCTGGCGGTGTTGCGGGCGCAGTGGGACGTGGTGCGCCGCAGTGCCGGTGGCGTCGAGCGCGAGCAGGCGGAGGCCAAGCTCAGCCAAGGCATGGATCGGCTGGATCGATTGGTCACGCAAATGCTGGCGCTGTCGCACCTGGAGTCGGCGGTGGAGCCCAGTGGACAGCTGGCGATGACAACACCTGTGCAGTGGCCTCCGGTGGTCGAACAGGCGATCAGCGACTGCCTGCCCGTTGCCGAGCGGCGGCACATCGAGCTGGCTTGCGAATGGCCGCCCGAAGGTGTGCAGCCGATGCCGTTGAACGGCGACGCCAACCTGTTGAACGTGCTGCTGCGCAACCTGGTCGACAACGCGGTGCGTTATGCGCCAGCCGGCTCACTGGTGACCTTGCGTGTGCTGCCTGACCGACTCGAAGTCGACAACGATGGCGAGCCACTGCCCGCGGCACAGATTGCGCGGATGGGCGAGCGCTTCCATCGGCCCGAGGGGCAACAGGAGTCTGGCAGCGGCCTCGGCGTATCGATCGTGCAACGCATTGCCGCATTGCATGGCCTGGCAGTGGTCATCGGCGCACGCGCCGATGGCACAGGCGTGCAGGTGACGCTGCGGCCGACCAAACAGGCTGCGGTCAGCGCGGCTTGATCTTGGCGATCAGCGCGCGGACCTCTTCGCGTCGGCCTGCATCCGAAATCTGGCGGCCGGGGCGCGGCGCGGCCTGCAGTGCTCGCTCCAGGTAGGCCATCGCCTCGTCGGCATGATCGGTCTCCGACAACAGTTCGCCGTAGAAAAAATTGGCGTCGATGCCCTTGGGGTTCAGCGAGAGCCCCTTTTGCAGCAGTTCGCGGGCCTTGTCCTTGTCGCCGAAGCCGAGCGGCCAGCCGGGTACCTTGTAGTAGAGGACCGCCAGGCTGGTGTACGCCGAGCCGTCGAGCGCGTTGCCATCGATCTTGATCGCCGATTCGTACATCGCCTTGGCCTGCTTGGCGAGGCTGATCGCGCCCAGGCCACCCTTGGCCCCCGCCCAGGAGGCGGTGATGATGCCTTCCCAGATGAGCGCCTCGCTGCGGCCGGCGTAGGTATTGCTGACCTGATGCGCCTTGGTGGCCAGCGCTTCGTAGCGCTTTTCGCGCTCTCCGTTCGCACTCTGGTACTTGATGACTTCCCATTCGTGCTGCAACTCGACCACGGCATCGTCAATGCTCGCCGCCTGGGCCCTCAACGGGTGCAGGGTGATCGCGCTGGCAGCGCTGAAGATGGCAAGTGAGAGTAGCAGTCGCCGTCGTGAAGTGCCGGTCATGGCAAGCGAAGCGAGACCGCCAATGTTGTCTGAAGAGTTCATGATTCGGTCCTGGAAGACGGGGTGAGGGTTCGGGGTGGGTGCGACTGCGCGGGCAAGCCTGAATGCGGACTCGCTGTTGGCAAGCTGCTGCGGTGCCGATCGAAGGCGCCGTCCAGCAGACTGGGCGCCAGGCCATTGAGGCGCACCGCCAGCTTTTCTGGGAAGCCCAGATAGCGCTCTGCCGCTTCGCTTTCCAGCAGCTCGAGCAGTGCAAGTGCCACTGACTGCGGCGCGTCCGTTGCCGCGCCGGTGGCTTTGTTGTAGGTCTCGACGTCAGCCGAATTGAAGCCCGTGCGGGTGCTGCGTGGGCCGAGGTACTGGACGCGTACGGTGCCGTCGCCCAGTTCGCGTCGCAAGGCCTCGGCGAAGCCACGCAAGCCGAACTTGCTGGCGCTGTAGACGCTGAAGCCGGGCAACCCGATGCGCCCGAGCGCCGAGCCCACGCAGATCACCTGGGCCTGGGGCAGGCGGTGCAGGTGCGGCAGCAGGGCCTGTGTAAGCAGCATGGGTGCCAGCAGGTTGGTGTTGAGTACGCGCTGGATGTCGGCAGTGCCCAGCGATTCAAGCCGGCCGAAGCTCGGCACCCCCGCGTTGTGCACCACCACGTTGGCCCCCCAGGTCAGGGCAGCGTCGCGGAGCTCGTCGATGGCGGCTGGATCGCACAGATCGGCGGCATGGCAACGGACCCGATCGGGCGATGCCTCCAATGAGCCGCAAGCGTCATGGGCCAGCGCGGTCAGCGCCGGCATCGATCGGCCCACCAGCATCACCGCCGCACCGGAGTGAAACAGCGCGTGGGCCATGGCGCGGCCGATGCCGCCGCTGGCGCCGGTCAGCAGAACGCGCGCGTCGCCGACTTTCATGCCGTCACCTCTGCGGCGTGGGCCAGCTGGCCGAGGGCGCGCGATCCGGGCAGTGGCAAGCCTCGGAACACATCGCCATACAAGCGGAAGAAGGCACTGGCGGCGTGCACGATGTCGGCCTGGTCCTGCGGGTCCTCGATCCGGCCCATCAAGTCCTCGAAATGCGCGGTGTGTTCGCGGTCGAGCAAGCCGTGCGAGCGCAGGTAGCTGAAGGCGGCGTCGGGCAGTGCCAAAACCTTCTGGATCTGCTGTGTCGCCAACAAGGCCAGCGACACGCTGGTGCCCTCGAGCACATGCACCATGCCGAGGAAACAGAGCGGGTTGCGACGCGCGATGGTGTCGTAGGCATACGCCACCATCACTTCAGTGGCATGACCAGGGGCGCCGGCGCGCACCGCTTCGGCATCGCCTCCGCAGGCCCGGATGTCATCGAGGATCCACTCATCGTGGCCTTGTTCTTCGGCAACGTACTCTGTCAGCGGCTCTCGCAGCCACCGGTTGCGCTCTGGCAGCGCAGCGCGACACGCCTGGAGCAGCGGCACCGTGTGGCGCACATGGTGGTAGGCCTCGCGCAGGAAGGCCAGGTAGCTGGGCAGCGAGACCTCGCCGCGCAGCGTGCCCTGGATGATGGGTGTGCTGAGCAGGCCCTGGCGGGCCTCGGCGGTCTGTTCGAGAAGGCGGGTGTGGAAGTTCATGGGGTGCTTGTCGTGGGTTGGTCGCAGGAGCGCTTCAACGGAAGGCGAGGTGAAGGATCGGAGCGCGCTGGCTGCGGGTGCCGAGCGCGCTGGCATGGCGTTGCCAGATGGCGGTGCGCTGTGGTCGGCCGTTGGCGGTGGCGAGGCCCGAGGCCGCATCGAACGGGTCGCTGGCGCGCACCCAGCGCTGGACCCGGGCATAGTCGGGCAAGCCTGCATTGGCGCTGTCGACCGCTGCTTGCAGCTTGGCATCGGTGGCGTCGGGCAACACCGGCCACAGCACCGCGCTGAGCGCAGGTTGCGCTTCTCCGAACACCACGGCCTGCGCAATCGCATCTTCGCTGCGCAGCGCGGTCTCGACCCATTCAGGTGACACATTGCGGCCGTACGCGGTGATCAGCACGTGCTTCTTGCGACCGCGCAGGTGCAGGTAGCCATCGGCATCGATCTCGCCCAGATCCCCGCTCGGCCACCACTCGGAGGCAGGTGCCACATCGCCCAGGTAGCCGCTGTACAGGCTGCCGGCGATCTCGATCTCGCCATCGCCGGCGACGCGCAGCCGTGTGTGCGGCAAGGCACGTCCGGCGGTCCCAGGGCGATCCGCCCCAGGAAGATTCAGCGTCTGCACCGAAGCACCTTCCGAGAGGCCATAACCTTCGTAGGCAGGTATCCCCACGGCGCGTGCCGCGAGGATCAGCCTGGCGCCGACCGCCGCGCCACCGACCGCCACGAACTTCAGTGAATCAGGTGCGCGCTGCCCGGTCTGCATCAGCTGCGCAGTCCAGGCGCGCAGCATCTGTGGCAGCAGGATCACGCTGTGCGGGCGATGCTGGGCGACCGCAGACTGAAAACGTGCAGCATCGAAGCCTGACGCGCCGGTCAGGCCGATCTCGCGCATCGGCAGCGTGATGCAGGTCGTTCCCTGGGCCAGCGGAGCCATCAGTCCCGCCATGTTTTCCAGAAGAACCGAGTAGGGCAGCGCGCACAGATGCCGGCCGATCGCCAGCGGTGCCATGGCCTGCCGCAGGCCGTCGACCACCCGCTGCATTGCCACCGAACTCAGACAGACCCCTTTGGGGTGGCCTGTGGTGCCCGAGGTGTAGGTGATCTTCGCTGTGCCGGCCGGCATCGCAACGCTTGGGGCGGAGAGTTGCAGAAGCACCAGTGGCTGCTGCGCCAACTCGATCGGCAGACCCGCTGTCTGAGGCCAGGACATCGCTGCTTCGCGGCTGGTCAGCAGGGTGTCGACCCCGGCCGAGCGCAGCGCATGAGCGATCTGCGCCGGGGTGAAAAACGCCGGCAGCGGCACATGCACCACGCCCGCCTGCGCCGCGGCCAGATCGGCCACCACCCACGCTGCCGAGTTGTCGAGCAGGGTCGCGAACACGCGCGAGCCTTGCGCGGTCAGTCGTGCGGCGAACGACTCCACCTCTGCATCCAGTTCGCCGCGGGTCCAGGTGCGCTGGCCATCGGCGAGGCAGATGGAACCGTCAGCGGAGGGCACGGCGCAAGTGGTGCGGATCACGGGCGCTCCGCATCGGCGCGGCGGCGCGCCAACTGTCCCAGCGCCTGATGGAGGCGACCTGCCAGCACGACGGGTTGGTGTTCGTAGTAGCGGCCCCACTGGGCCGCATCGGCACCCAGTGAGTCTGGATCGGCCAGCCCCAGCGCCAGTGGTGTGATGCCCAGGCGCACGAACATGTGGCGCAGCCCAGTGGTCATCGTGCTGACTACCCATTCGAACGGCAGCGATTGCAGGTGCAAGGCGAGCAGGCCGATCAGGCGGCGTCCCTCACCGGCCCGCACGGCAGACAGATGCCCGATCTCGACGATGCGATCACGCCGCGGCAACCCATCGGGCGGGGTCACCAGCAGCGATTCGATCGGCGCCTCGAAGTACCGTTCAAGGAACAAGGGCCCCTCGCCAGCGCAGCGGTACCCCGCCGCAGCAACGATGCCAGTGGCATCACTCAGGCTCACCAGCGTCGGGGTGAACTGCAGTACGTTGGCACCGTAATGCTGGACGTAGACGCTGCGGATGAAAGCCTCGACATCACCACGTTCCGGATCTCCGAGGGGGTGGATCGTCAGCGTCGGTTGGCCTTTGGGCTGGATCTGGCAGGGGGCATCCGGCACGTGGTCGTGCGTGCACATGGCAGAGAACATGAAGACTCCCGAAGCGGACCTGAACAGCGGTCGATGCGCCATCGTGCGCCGCCACAATGAAGTCGAACTTAACTAAGCCGCGTGAAGATGGCTGCCATCTCGCCCGTGTGCATCACGGACTGCTGTCGGGAGGGTCAACGCGCCTTGATCTTGTCGAGCAGAGCTCGCGCCTCGTCTCGTCTGCCTGCATCGCCGATCTCGCGCCCTGGTCGGGCAGGGGCCTGCAATGCGCGTTCCAGGTAGACCACCGCTTCTTGAGGGCGCTGTGTTTCTACCAGCAACTCACCGTAGTAGTAGTTGGGGTCGACGCCCTGCGGATTGATCGCCAGCGCGCGTTGCAGCAGTTCGCGGGCCTTGCCCTGGTCACCGAAACTCAGTGGCCAGCCGGGCAGCTTGTAGTGCAGTGCCGCCAGTCCCGTGTACGCACCACCGCCCAGGGCGGTGGCATCAATCTTCAACGCATTCTCGTAGAGCAACTTGGCCCGCTTCGCCAGATCCAGCGAACCCAGATCGTCCTTGGCCTCGGCCCAAGAGCTGACGATCACAGCCTCCCAGAACAGCGCTGCGCAGTGGCCGGGAAACTGGTCGGTGGTGCGGTGCGCTCTGGCGGCGAGCGACTCAAAACGGCTGACCCGTTCTTCCGCAGACGTCCGGTACTTGATGATTTCCCAGTCTCGCTGCAATTCGAGGACCGACTCATCCGCGCCAGCGCGGGCGGCGTGGGGCCAGCCGCTGCCGATCACGAGCACCGCTGCACAGCCTGACAGACAAAGCCATTGCCGCCGCTGCGCTGAATGAGGCGGCGGCGTTGGTATCGTCAAGGGTTTGCTGCTGTCCATCTGCCCGCTTTCTCGATGTCCTTACCGAAGCTCGCCCTTGCCGATCGGCAACAAGCGCATTGCCAGCGGGGCGTGAGCGTGGTTCAGTGGGCCGTGCCCGGCGCCTGTGTGCACCGGCGCACCCGAAGCGATCGAAGCCAGCACGTAGCCTCGCGATTCGGCCACCGCCTGCGGCAGGCTGATGCCGAGTGCCAGATGCGCCGCGATGGCCGACGACAGCGTGCACCCGGTGCCGTGGACGTTGCGGCTGGCAATCCGCCGCGATGCCCAGCGCTGCGTTTGGCCGTTGCCAGTGGTCAGCACATCGACGATGTCTTCGGAGGCCAGGTGCCCGCCCTTGAGCAACACTGCTGGCGCACCGAGCGCCAGCAGATCGCGGGCAGCGCCCTCGAACTCGGTGGCTTGGGTGATCGGTCGGCCCAGCAGCAGTTCGGCTTCGTCCAGATTCGGCGTGATCAACGTGGCGCGGTGAAACAACTCCTTCACCAGCACCTGCACCGTTTCGTGCGCCATCAGCCGGTCACCGCTGGTCGCCACCATCACCGGGTCGAGCACCACGTGGGCGATGCGGTAGTCGTCCAGGGCCTGCGCCACCACGCTCACAACCTCGGGCGAGTGCAGCATGCCGATCTTGATCGCATCGGCGCCGATGTCGTCGAGCACGGCTCGGATCTGCGCGCGCAGTACCTCGGGTGGCACGCCGTGGATGGCGCTGACGCCCAGGGTGTTCTGAGCGGTGATGGCTGTGATCGCTGTCATGCCGTAGCAGCCGAGCGCGCTGAAGGTTTTCAGATCGGCCTGGATGCCGGCCCCGCCACCGCTGTCAGAGCCGGCGATCGACAGCACGCGAACATAGCGAAAGCCGCGGGGCAGGGCGTCGCGATCGTCGGCTTGTTTGACGTTGGTCATGACGAAAATTATGCGGGGACGCCGGCATGAGCCGCCAGACGGATCGCATGGTGGTGCTCGGGGCGGGTCTGATGGGTCGGCTGCTCGCCTGCGAGCTGGCGCGAGCAGGCCACACCGTCGATCTGTACGACGCCAGCGCGCATGATGCGCCGGCGTCTGCCGCCCATGTCGCGGCGGCGATGCTCGCGCCGCTGGCCGAGTCGGCGGTCACTGAACTCGGTGTGGTTCGCATGGGACGCCATGCGCTGGTACGTTGGCCTGAGCTGATCGCGACGCTGGGTGCGCCGGTGTTCTTCCAGCAGCAAGGCACGCTGGTGCTATGGCACCGGCAGGATGCAGCCGAGGCCACGCGCTTCCAGCAGCAATTGGCCAACACCGCCCGCGCGATGCCGCAGTTGCCTGCGGCCGAAACCCTCGATGCCCGCGCGATCGCCCGGCTGGAGCCGGCCATCGGCGAGCGTTTCGCGCAGGGCCTGTACCTCCCCGGCGAAGGCCAACTCGACAACCGCGAGCTGCTGGCGGCGCTTTTGTACCGCCTGGCCGCCCTCGGCGTGGCGCTGCACTGGAACAGCCCGCGTTCACCCGCCGACTTCGCCAGCCATGACGGCTGGCTGTTCGACTGCCGCGGACTGGGTGCACGCAGCGACTGGTCGGCGCTCCGCGGCGTGCGCGGCGAGGTGATCCGGGTGCACGCGCCCGAGGTCACGCTGGCCCGGCCCACAAGGCTGCTTCACCCGCGATATCCGCTGTACATCGCGCCGAAGCCGGGCGGCGTTTTCGTCATCGGCGCGACCGAGATCGAATCCGACGACCAGTCGCCCGCCAGCGTGAGATCGACGCTTGAGCTGCTGAGCGCGGCCTACAGCGTGCACCCGGGTTTCGCAGAGGCGCGCGTGATCGAGATGGCTGCTCAGTGCCGGCCGACGCTGCGTGACAACCTGCCGGCGCTGCGCTGGCTGGGCCCGCGCCGACTGCAGATCAACGGCCTCTACCGGCACGGCTACCTGATCGCGCCAGCGATGCTCGATGCGGTGATGCAGTGTGTGGAGAGCGGCCACAGCGCGCTGGCAGAGCAGTTCGCTCTGCGCATCGATTCAGGCACGGGTGTCGCCACATGAAGGTCCATATCAATAATCAGGCGCATGAGTTGCCGACCGGTGCCACACTGGCGGATGCGATCGCCGTCCTGCAACCTGCTCCGCCGTTCGCTGCGGCCGTCAACATGACTTTCGTGCCGAACGTGCGTTATCGCGAGACGCCGCTGCATGAGGGCGACCGCATCGATGTGATTGCACCGGTCACCGGCGGCTGAAGCGACTTCCTTTTCCATGAACACGATGTCCGACATCCCAACTTCTGCGGTCCGCGCCAAGGCCGACCCGCTGGTTCTCTATGGCCAGACGTTTGCCAGCCGGCTGATGCTCGGCACCTCGCGCTACCCGTCGCCTCAAGTGCTCGAAGACGCAGTGCAGCGCGCGCGGCCAGCGATGCTGACGGCGTCGCTGCGCCGGCAGGGGGCGTCGAACGCCGAATCCGGCAATGCCTTCTGGCAACTGCTGCAGACCTTGGGCGTGCCGGTGCTGCCGAACACCGCCGGCTGCCATGGCGTCCAGGAGGTGATCACCACCGCGCAGATGGCGCGCGAGGTGTTCGCCACGCCCTGGCTCAAGCTGGAACTGATCGGCGACGACTACACCCTGCAGCCCGACACGCTCAAGCTGGTCGAAGCGGCCGAATGGCTGATCAAGGACGGCTTCCAGGTGCTCCCGTACTGCACCGAAGACCTCGTACTGTGCCAGCGACTCGTCGATGTCGGCTGCCAGGCGGTGATGCCGTGGGCCGCGCCGATCGGCACCGGCCGTGGTCCTGTCAACCCGTATGCGATGCAGGTGCTGCGCGAGCGGCTGGGCGTGCCGATGATCGTCGACGCCGGGCTGGGCCGGCCCTCGCACGCTTGCCAGGTAATGGAGTGGGGCTACGACGGCGTACTGTTGAACACCGCCGTGGCGCTGGCGCAAGACCCGGTGGACATGGCCGGTGCGTTCGCCGATGCGGTGCAGGCCGGACGTAGTGCGTTTCACGCTGGGGCGATGGACGAGCAGCAGGCGGCGCAGCCGAGCACGCCGGTTCTCGGCACACCGTTCTGGCACCACGAATGAGCGCCTCGGTAGATGCGATGGCGCATGCCATCGTCGAGGCGCACCGTGCGATCGTCGGGTTGCCTGTTTCCGACTTGTCGCCCGCGGAGTATCACCACGCCGAACACGCCTACCGCGCTGCGAAGCAGGCGGCCCGCATGCTGGGCTTCATCGAGGCCGATGCCGAATGCGTGGCGCTGGCGTGGCGAGCCCGCACGGAGCGCACGGGTGACTTCGATGCCCGCGCCTGGCCCGACGAGCCGATCGATTTCGGCCTGGCACCGCATCCTCGCGCCGATGCCTTCGCTGCGTGCCCGAGGTCGCTCGGCCTGTACGCCGTTCTGCCCGATGCGGCCTGGGTGGGTCGCATGGCGCAGGCTGGCGTGCCAACGGTGCAGCTGCGCTTCAAATCCGACGACGCAACGGCTGTGCAGCGCGAGATCGACATCGCGGTCGAAGCGGTGCGCGGCACCGGCGCCCGGCTTTTCATCAACGACCACTGGCAGGCCGCGATCCGTGCTGGCGCCTATGGAGTGCACCTGGGCCAGGAAGACATCGCCGCCGCCGACCTGAACGCGATCCGCAGCGAAGGCTTGTGCCTGGGCCTGAGCACCCACGGCTATGCCGAGATGCTGCGCGTCGATCGCCTGAGCCCGAGCTATATCGCGATGGGTGCGGTCTACCCGACCAACCTGAAGGTGATGCCGTCAGCGCCACAGGGGCCGGGCCGACTGGCCGTTTACGCCAAACTGATGCGTAACCACGCGCTGGTCGCGATCGGTGGTGTCGACGAAGCACGGTTGCCCGAAGTCCTGGCCAGCGGCGTGGGCTCGGTGGCGGTGGTGCGTGCGCTGGTGGCTGCTGCACAGCCGGAGGCGGTCGCGGCAAAATGGCGGGCTTTGATCGACGCGGCCGCAGCCGCACGGACCTACTGAGCTTTCCAGGAATCTGAATGAATACCGACTCCCAGGCTGACACCGCAGCCGAACCCCTGAAAGTCCTTGCCTTCGACGTCTTCGGCACCGTGGTCGACTGGCACAGCGGCATCGCCCGCGCCGTTGATGCGCTGGGTCTTGCGGTTGACGGCGACACCTTCGCAAGCGAATGGCGCGCGGGCTACAAGCCGGCGCTGGCCCGCATCAATGCGGGCGGCCAAGGCTGGACCCGCTTCGACGACCTGCACCTGCAGATGCTCGACGAACTGCTGGCCCGCCACGGCATCACCCACCTGACCGATGAGCAAAAGCGCGAACTCAACAGCGCCTGGGAGCAGCTCGACCCCTGGCCCGACGCGATCGAAGGCCTGACGCGGCTGAAAGAGTCCTACACGATCTGCTCGCTCTCGAACGGCAACCTCAGCCTGTTGTTCAAGATGGCACAACGCGCCGGTCTGCCCTGGGACACGATCCTCTCGGCCGAAACCTTCGGCGTGTACAAGCCCGACCCGAAGCTGTACAGCGGCGTGGCCCGCGTCTGCGATGTGCAACCGCACCAGGTGATGATGGTCGCCGCGCACCAGGACGATCTCGACGCCGCCCGCGGTTGCGGTTTGCAGACGGCCTACATCGAGCGCCCGCGCGAGTTCGGGCCGAATGGCCTCAACCCCGATCGGCCCGACCCGGCCAACACCCGCTTCGCCACGAGCTTGATCGATCTGGCCACACAGCTCGGCTGCTGATCTCACTGGCGCTGAAAAGCGCATCGCCGGCGTGATGATGGAAGGCCGCCTGCAGTCCGGTCGGCAGGAGTTCGTCGCTGGCCCGGCGCGACAGATTGCCCACCGAGTTGGCATTCACTGCATTCAGAAGCGCCGAAGACAGTTATACTCATAGGCTGTTCCTCGATAGCTCAGTCGGTAGAGCGCCGGACTGTTAATCCGTAGGTCCCTGGTTCGAGCCCAGGTCGAGGAGCCAAAGTTAAGCGTTAAGAACAAGCACCTGCAAGCGCGAGCTTCCGGGTGCTTTTTCTTTGTTGCTTCACTTTGTCCGGGTGGCCAACGCTGCCCAGCGGCCGCGGTTCTGCCCTGTCAGCTATCCCTTCAGGTCCCAATACTGTTGCTGCACCAATGCCAGTGGCACCTGCAGCGACAGTGGTTTGCGGACCCATAGCTTGAACATCCGGGCCCACTTGGTTCGCTCGAATTCAGCGTCCTGCTGCTGGGAGCTCATGCCCGCCGGCGAATAGTCGGCGACGACGAGGTCGATCCACTGCACCGCCCCGTCCACGAAGGCGCGCTGGGCGATGTCCCAGTCGGCCCACACCTTGAATCGCAGGTCGAACGAGCCCAGTCGGTTGAGCAATTCAAAGCGCGCGAACACGGCCTGATGGCAGATGTTCTGACCCAAGAGGCGCGCTAGCGTGAACGGACCGCCGTAGCGGCCACCGCTTGGCACCAAGCGGTTCGGGCCCGTGATCCGCACGTCGCCGTAGACGAGGCCCGCGGTGCTCGCGCGCAGGGTAGGTGCCAGCCGGGCCAGGGTGCTGCTCGCGTGCAAGCAGTCGTCGCTGCCCAGCACATAGATCCAGTTGCCGCGGCAGGCAGGCAAAGCTTGGTTGATCGCGTCGTACACGCCTCGGTCGGGCCGGGACAGCAACGTCAGCGACGGCAATCGCGGCCGGTAGGTCTCGATCAGCGCCAGCGTCCCATCGGTCGAGGCACCATCCGAGACGATCACCTCGAAGTCACGCTCGGTCTGTGCCGCCAGGCTGTCCAGCGTCGGGCCCATCCATTCGCAGCTGTTGAACGTAGGCACGACAACAGATATCAGCGGCTGGCTGGAAACCTGCGCCCTGGCGGCGACAGGCCGTGGGGTGGTGGGCTGCATGTGATGGGAGCGGTCGGTATCAGTTGACGTCATTATCCGAGGTGGTGGAGGCGCCATGGCATAGGAACTACTTCTTGATGGCCCCGGCTTTTCGTCAGCCACCTCGCATCGGTGCCACGCCCTGGATCTGCGCGTGCAGCGCATCGCTGGGTCTTGGCCAACGAGAAGGCTGAGCAGTGCGGTGCTGTGCTCACGCGGCACGCTGTCGATCACCGCCGGCAGCACGTTGAGGCTGCTGGACTCGGTGAGCCGCTGCCGCGTCACGCTGACATCGGGGGCGAGGAGGCGCGCGCGTAGCAGTCGGCTTGGCCGTGCCCGCACCTGTCGAGGTACAGAGCAGAGGCAAGAAAAGCCTCCCGGGCTTCAAGGATTCAGACGTCGGTCACCAGGAGCAACGCCACGGTCAGCAGTGCCAGCACGGACCGCGCCGCTCCTTTTTGCGCGAACTGTTTGATTGACGGAGATCAACACACTCGCTCAGTCCGTACCGGACATTGCGTCTGTGACCGCCAGTCAACTGCTTGCCTACATCTCGGTGGCCTTGCTGCTGCAGGCGTTTGCCTGCGTGGTCTTCGCCATGTGGCGACGTACCGTGCCGGCGTGTGCTCCGCAGTCAGCCGCGTACGAAGATGTCGTTCCCGCTGTCAATGGTGCATGGTCGGATTGGCGTGACTTCCGGGTCGTTCGCCGAGAGTTCGAGGATGCAGCGCAGACGCAGTGTTCATTCCACCTTCAAGCTGTGGATGGCGTGCCGCTCACGCCATTCCAGCCGGGTCAGTACCTCACCTTTTCGCTGAAATTGCCAGGCGGTGTTGCGGGCACGCCAAGCGGTGTGCGCACCATCACGCGGTGCTATTCGCTGTCCGATCGGCCAGCTGCGGCGGGCTACCGAATCACGATCAAGCGCGCGCTCGCCCCCGCTGACAGGCCGGAGTTGCCCTCTGGCCAGTCGTCCAGCTTTTTCCATGACCATGTGCACGAGGGTGATGTGCTTCAGGTCAAGGCGCCGTCGGGCCACTTCTTCATTGATCCCGACGCCACCGTGCCGGCCGTATTCATCGCCGGCGGCATCGGCATCACGCCGATGATGAGCATGCTGCGCTGGTGTACTGAAGAGCAGCCCGGACGCCTGGTGCATCTGTACTACGGCGTTCGCAGCAGCAACGTCCATGCCTTCAAGCTCGTGCTGGAGGAGCTTGCAGCCGCTCATGCTGCCTTCAAGCTGAACGCGGTCTACAGCAGCCCCACAGCCGCTGACGTGCTGGGACATGATTACCAGCACAGCGGCCATATCGACCTGGCACTGCTGCGTCGCACTTTGCCCCATGGCCGCCACCAGTTCTACGTCTGCGGGACGCCGCCGATGATGCGGAGTCTGATACCCGCCTTGCGTGAATGGGGCGTTCAGCCCGACGACATTCACTTCGAAGCCTTCGGCCCGGCCTCGGTACGACCGACAGGTCTGGTGAGCAATGAGCCCGCACTGGTGACGTCGGCTTCCGTGGCCGTGCGTTTCAGCCGCTCGGGCCGGACGCTGGCCTGGGATGCTCAGGACGACAACCTGCTCGACTTCGCCGAGCGCCATGGCCTGCCGGTGGAGTCGGGCTGCCGATCCGGCCGTTGCGGCGCCTGCCAGACCCGACTGCTCTCAGGCATCGTTACCTACGCAGACAAACCTGATCTCGATATCCCGAAGGGCCACTGCCTGCTGTGCGTCGGCAAGCCGCAATCGGCCCTGGTGCTGGATGCATGAGGAACGCGGCATGAGCTCCCTGCAAGCCCGCTTGTTCAGCCGCGAGGTGCTGCCGTTCTATCTCTCGCTGTTGGCGCTGGCAGCGGCCGCGCTGCTGTGCGACGCTGCGTTGCACCTGCTGAATGCGGTGTGGATCGGCCGCTGGCTGGGCATTCCCGGCACCCTGATGATCCTTGGGTCGCTGGCCTACTCTCTGCGCAAGCGCAAGCTGATCCGTGCTGGCCAGCCGGTCAAGCTGCTGCGGCTGCACGAATACATGGCTTGGGCGGGCTCGCTGCTCGTGCTGGTGCACGCGGGTATCCACTTCAATTCGATCCTGGCCTGGCTGGCCACCGTGGCGATGATCATCAACGTCGCCAGTGGCCTGACGGGCAAGTTCCTGCTCGGTCGTTCGCGGCACCGCCTTGAAGAAGCGCGGCAGCGCATGCAAGCGCAGGGCCTGACGACCGAGCAGCAGTCCGAGCGCACCTACTGGGACAGCCTGACCTTCGACGCCGTCAAGCAGTGGCGTTCGGTGCACTTTCCCATCACGCTGGCCTTTGCCGTGCTGGCGCTTGCACACATCGTGGCCGAATTCCTGTTCTGGGGTTGGCAGTGAAGGGCCGCTGGATCTGGTTCGTCATCAGCGCCAACCTGGTGGTGCTGGTGACGCTGGCATTTGTCTACCCGCATCTGATGCTGGCCCCTGGCGCGCTCGAGAAGGGGCACGCCGAACTGACCACCGATTGTTTTGCTTGCCACACGCCGCTGCGCGGCGCCACGGCAGAGCGCTGCATGGCCTGCCATGCGCGGGCCGACATCGGCCAGCGCACGACCAAGGGCACGGCCATCGTCCATGCCAAGCCGGTC
>CANHOE010000020.1 GCA_947462175.1 Burkholderiales bacterium
GACGATGCCGGAATTGCGCACCAGGTCGCTCAAATTGACATCGACGCCGTGGCTCGCCTCGACCTCGACCCGGAAGCCGCGCAGCGTCGGATCAGCCGCCTCGGCCAGCGCCAGGTACGCCTTGCCGCCGGCCGCGAGGATCACCTGGCCATCGGGCGACGAAATGAGACCCGCGCGGTTGTCGACCCGCGGCGCAAAGATGATGATCGAGCCGCCGGCCTTGGCCGTGATCGCCGGCGGCGCCGCATCGGCCGGACCGGAAGTGCCGATGCCGATGCCCGCGGGAAGCGTGCCATCAGGCCGCATCGCCAATGTATTGCCCTGGTCGTCGTAGCCCCCTTCGGCCAGAGCCGAGGTGAGCCCACCCGTCGTCAACGCGCCGGTGTTGTAACGGGCGTTGCTGATGTTCAGCGTCGAGGCCAGCAGGGCTTGCACATTGACCTGCGAACCGCGATCGAACAGGATGCCGTTCTGGTTGATCAGCAGCACCTGGCCATTGGCCGTCAGCTTGCCCTGGATGATGCTGGGGTCGGCGCTGTAGATGCGGTTGAGCACCGAAGCGGTCGAGTTGGGCTGGTTGAAGCGGACTTCGGCATCGCTGGAAATGTTGAACGACTTCCAGTCCAGGATCGCACGCTGCGAGGCCTGGTCCACAGTCAGCAAGGGCCGGCTTGCACCGCGCACCGGCGCATTAACCACCACTTGCCCCGCGACGACACCGCGCAACACCGGTAGCGTGCCGGCCGGCAGCGCGGCACTCTGTGCCTGCACCTTTGGTGCACAAGCGATCACGCCCAGCGCCGCCAGCACCAGCTGGCTGCTGCTGTAGGGGGTGGGGTAAGGTCGCGCTGGGCGAGGGCTTGAGCGTGGATGCTTCTTCATGAGGGATCAGAGGCGCACTCGCGAATGGTTTCGCTGGCGAACATCCCTTGTTCGGTCGCTATGTGCCAAGACGAAACATCCACACAGAGAATCTGCGTTCGAGATGACATCAAGCTGACGAGGTCGGAGCCACCGGGGCGCCGACCTCAAGAGGAGATCGCTGCGTTGGCAGCGATCCCGGCGTGGCGGTTCGATCAGTTGAACAGCTTTGGCCGCTGGCAGTTGTTGACGCTTGTGCCGGAGACCTTGGTCCACGGAATGACCGAAGTGGCGCCCGTGAAGTCAGGCAAGGTGCCCGGAGCTTGGCGCGAAAGCAGCGCCATCAGACCCGCAGCGCCGTAGGGCTGCGCAGCGCCGTTGATCTGGGTGATGATCGCAGGATTGGCGAAGTCAGCGAGGAATCGCGTCACGAAGGTCGAGTAACCCGATGCGCTGTTGGTGGCGAAAGCACCGGCAGTGCGGGTGTTGACTGAGGCCTCGGTGTAGAAGCGGTAACGTCCCGCAGCAGTTTGCGCCTGG
This sequence comes from Burkholderiales bacterium, assembly GCA_947462175.1. GTDB lineage: Bacteria > Pseudomonadota > Gammaproteobacteria > Burkholderiales > Burkholderiaceae_C > PBB1. The sequence goes on from CANHOE010000020.1 coordinate 1,402, forward strand.
TTCGGCGCTACGCCATCAACCTTGACGAAACGCCAGCCGTTGCTGCCAGCCTTGTCTTCGGTGGTCAGCATGCCAATGCCGCTGAAGCCGTTGGTGTTGAGGTTGTTCAGGCAGTTGCGAACGTTGCCGCCACCCGAGCCGGCAAACACCGTCGCTGCACCTGAGGAGCAGATGGATTCGTTGTCACCGGTCGTGGTGTTGCCGCTGTCTGGCAATGCAAACGTGTCAACGCCCGTGCTGCAGTCCTTGAGACCGACCTGACCATTCGGTGTGCCGGCGATCACCGCTTCAAAGGCCTTCTGGGTACCGGAAGAGTCGACGCGACGCGCAATTCGCACAGCGTCGGCCGTTGCAGACAAGCCAGTGACACCCAGGCTGCTCCAGGCCTGGCCAGGCTGCGTGTACAGCGTCGTGATTTGCGCACTGGTCAACGAGGGCATGCAACCTTCGCTGTCGAGCGAGGTGCCGCAAGCCGGTGTGGCCAGGCCTTGCAGGGTCTGCAGGCGGTCATAGACGTTCTTCGTCACGACGGGCCCGAAGATCAGCGCAGTGGCAGACGTTTCGGTCAGATTGCTGGTGTTATTCGAGAAGAATTCGGGCTCCACGTCGGACACGCCAATGTAGGTGGTGGCCGGCGTTACCAAGGGTGATGTGGCGACCGTTGTGCTGAAGACCACGTTGACATAGCTGCCGTTCGTGCCTGGGCCAAAGGTGGCATTGCTGGTCACGGCATTGGTGGCGGCGGCGGACAACGAGGTGACCACCTTGCTCAGGTCCAGGAACGGCAATTGGTTGCCGGTTGAGCCGAGGACCGAGCCGTCGGTGGCCGAGTTGCTGGCGACGGGATCCACACCGAAAGCCGAGCCGCCGACCGAGTACTTGTAGATCGCGAGCTTGGTGATCGGCCCGCCGGAAGAGGCTGCGCGCGCCGGTATCTGAATCTGGCCCGGGTTGGTGCCGACGTCTGGCGTGCAGTAGAAGACGAAGTTGTTGGCAATGGCGTAGCGGTGGACCGAGCCAGCCACGCACAGAGACAGGGCCGAGCCCAGAATGCCGTTGTCCTGAGCAGAAGCGCCCGAGATGCGGATGTTGAGCGTGTCACCGGTGAACTCACCGGTGTTGGTGTAGTTGTTGGCGGTGATGGCGAACGACGGGGCAGAAGCGATGGCACCACAAGCGGCGGCCATGGCGAGGGCAAAACGAGTTGCTTTCATGAGGGTTCCTTGATTCGTTGAGACAAAGCGGCGGCCACGCTCGGAGGCCAGAAGGCCCCCGAGAGGAATCACACCGATCTAGCGCGGAAAAGTCAGGCCTTGGCGGCGGCCTTGCGACGGCGCACAACGCCCCCGATGGCCATCAGGCCGGAGCCGAACAGCCAGGCAGCAGCCGGCACCGGCACAGCGGAGACGGCAGCAGGAGCCAGCGAGTAGGTGAAGTCACCATTGGCCGCCAGGGTCACCGACGCGAAGTTCAGGCTGTTACCGAATTGCGTGGTGGCGGCAGAGGTCGAGTTGGACAGCGTGCCAGTCGAACGGGCGAAGTAGTACAGGCTCGAGGCATTGCCGAGCGTGCCGAGAGTGGCTGCGCCAGCGCCCAGATTGGTCGTGATCGGAGTCAAAACCGACGTCGTCGTGGTCGACAGACCAACCGGATTCAGCGACGTCAACCCGGTCACAACAGCCGCAGCATTGGTGACGGCTCCGTTGTTGTAGGGGGCAGGCGTAGAAAGGGCCAACGTGACACGAGAAACGTTCGCCGTACCCGCGAGGGATTGAGAATCAGAGGCAAACACGGTCCAACGAATGTCAGCCGCACTTTGACCGGTGAGCCACGTGCCGAATGCCGCGTCGGCGAAGCTGGCAGTGTTGGTCTTGTCGAGCAGCAGGCCGGCTTCAGGCGTCTTGTTGCCAGTGACAGCACCATCGCCAGCGCCGGTGGTGACGCTGCTTGGCAAGAAGCTGTTCAGCAGGAAGCCCGTATCACGGTAGTAGGCTGCGTTGGTGGTCGTGTTGAAAGCTGCGATCACGAGCGAGCTGTTACCAAAACTGGCGCCGACGAAATCAGCGTGAGCGGAACCAGCGGCTGCCAGAGCAACGGCGGCTGCGATCACTTTGAGGTTGAATTTCATGATGAGGTCTCTCCTGGGTTTGAATGAAAAAGCTGTGTGCCACCGCCCGATGAAGCTCTGGAAACGACAGGAATGTCCTGCCCGATCCGCAACCTCAACCAGCGACCCCACGTTGGCAACCACAAGGTTTAGCGCCTGCCAACTTCCGTCAATTTAAGAACCTGCTGTGTCGGGGTAATGTTCGAAGTTTTCGCGTTGGTAGCCAGTTCGGCCTAGCCCTTCAACCACCACTGCAACAAATGAACACACCACCCAGCGCCAGCTCATCCTCCAGCTCGCAGAGTAGGGGGACGTCGTGACATGGGAGCGTCTTGGAATCCGCAGACCATGGCCCGAACGGACTAAGCCGATCAGCCCTCGCGCTGCCAGGCCTGCTCGAGCAGCACTTCGAAATCGCGTGTGAACTGCCGTCCATCGAGCAAAGGCCCGGCGCGCAAGCGATCGCGCGAGGCCGCGCGCCATGCCGCGAGCCTCGGAAGGTCGACCGCGAGTTCCACAGCCCGGTCAACGTAGCCCGCATCGTTGTTTGCCACCCAGTCTGCTCGGCCGATGGCCGACAGGATCGAGGCGCCCATGCGTGAGGCATGGGTTCCCCCGCGCAGGCTGACCACCGGCACGCCCATCCACAGCGCCTCGCAGGTGGTGGTAGCGCCGTTGTAGGGAAAGGTGTCCAGTGCGATATCGACTTGCTGGTAGATCGCCAGGTGGCTGTCGGTCGATGTCGTGCGGGCGATCAGCGTCAGGCGATCCGGCGTGATGCCTTGAGCTGCCATGAAGCTCTCGACGCTGGCGCGGTTTGAGGCCTGCGCCATCGTGCCGGCCTTGAGCAGAAGTCGCGAACCTGGGACGGCCCGCATCACCGACGCCCACAACTCGAGCGTGTGATCGGTGACCTTCGCGATGTTGTTGAACGAGCCGAAGGTGATGAAGCCCTGCGCGAGAGCCGGTGGCGCCGCCAACGGCGGTGCGGCAGCATCTGGCGTGAAGCAGAACATGGTGCGCGGCAGGCGCAGCGGTGCCTCGGAGGCGAAAGTGGGCAGGTCGCCGGGATCGATGACGTTGTCAGTGATACGGAAGTCGATCCCCGGCACACCCGACACAGTCGGGTAGCCCAGGTAGCAGATCTGCACCGGTGCGCAGGGCGTCGCGAACATCATGAGACGCGAATGCGCGGTATGGCCCGAGAGGTCGACCAGCACGTCGATGCCGTCAGCCAGGATGCGGCTCCGCAATGCGTTCTCTGACAGGCCTGCACAGACCATCCACCGTTCGGCGTGGCCCTTCAGCCGCTGCGTCACTTCGTCGGAGTGGGCGTTATTCTGATAACAAACCACCTCGAAGCGAGTGTGATCGTGGTTGGCCAGCAGGGCCTCGATGAAGTACGCCACCGAGTGCCGGAGAAAGTCTCCGGAAACATAGCCGATGCGCAGTCGCTCACCCCCGACCCGGGTGCGTCGAGGGGGGCGAGCCGCTGTTTCAGCGGGCAATTGAGAGCCGAACTCGGCATGCACCTCGAACAGCGGTGACGGGTCCTCATGGAAGTAGTTGGCGCTGAGCAGGTAGCTGGGGTACATGCCAGGGAGCCGGCCTCCCGCATCGATCGCCCTGCGGCCGCGCTCCATCGCTTCTGGAAGCCGTCGTAGCTGCTGCAACACATTGGCAACCTGCAAATCGGTCAGTGGGTCGGGATTGAGGGCCGTGGATTTCTCTGCCCACACCAAGGCCTCGTCGGCCTCTCCCAGCCGGGCCAGCGCTCCCGCCAGTGCGCACATCACCTGAGGGTTAGGCGGGTTCGCCGACAGCCACTTGCGATAGCCCTCCGCTTCCAGCATGACCGCACCCAAGTCTTGCAGTGCATCACCCAGCCGCAGGCAGGACTCGACATCCGTCGGATCGAGCGTCAAGGCGGTGTTGAAGGCGGCTGCCGCTTCGCCATGACGTCGCGCCTGCAACAACAGCACACCGTAGTTTCTGTGCAACTGAGGATTCTTCAAGTCGAGCGAAACCGCCCGCCCCTGGGCTTCGAGGAACTCTTCATCGGGCTCCTGGTCGAAGCCCTCCTTGGCCCGACGTTCGGCACGCAGTGCCAGCGCATGGGCCCGATTCGCATGGGCAGCCGAAAGCCGTGGATCGATGGCGAGTGCCCTGTCGTACAGCGCAATAGCCTCTTCCAGTTGCTCCTGATCCTTCAGCACGATGCCAAGGCTCACCATCGCTTCCGCGTGGGATGGTTGCAACTCAATGGCCCGCCGATAGGCAAGAGCTGCCCCGGCTCGGTCTCCAGCGGCCTTCAGTGATCGACCCAGAACAAACGCATATCGCGCATCTTCGGGGTTCGACGCCACTGCTTCGTGAGCGCAGTGAAGTGCGCTTTCAATGCGCTTGCCCATCAACGCCGCCACAGCAGACAGATACAGCGCCTCTGGGCGCAGGCTCGATTCGTCGAGCAACGGCTCCAACAGGGCGTTGGCGAAAACGTGTCGTCCGCTTGCGAGAAGTCGTTGCGCCTCCACCAGGTTGGCGTTCAAGCGCTGCGCTGTCGCCTTCCGAGACTTCGACATCGAGAAGGAACCTGCGTCAGAACTCAATCACGCCGCTGGCGTGCACCCGCGCGTTGCCTGCCCGTGTCTGCCCGGCAGCATGCAGAGGCCAGCCCACATCGAGCGACAGGTTGGCGTAGTGGCGTGCCTGCAGGCGCAGACCGAAGCCGACGCTGGTCAGCGTGTCGCGGTTGCGTTGCCCGGGCAGCGTGTCTTTCAGGCGAAGCCAGGCTCCGTCGAAGAAGGTATGCGCAGTCAGAGCCCCAAGCCAGCTGGAGTCTTCAGGAGCCAGGTTGTCGGTGCGGAGTTCGAGCGAGGTGCGCAAGGCCTTGTCGCCTACCGCGGTGGCTTCGAGGTAGCCGCGCACGCTGTCGACGCCACCGGCGACGAACTGCTCATTGCTGATCAGGGCCTGATCGCTGAACTGCCCTTCGAGAGAGCCGAGCAGCGTGAAACCGCGAGGCAGGTTCTGCGTGCGGGTGAGGTTGAGCTTCAGGATGGTGAAGTTGTTCTGCGCCTTGTAGCGCTTGTCGTCGAACTGCTGCTGCCGGCTGGCCAGCCCACGCAGCGCGAAGTTCAGGCCGCCACCGGTCTGCCAGTACCCGTCCTTGTCGGCCATCGTGGCGGCGTAGCTGGCACCAAACGGCAGGTAGTGGATCGGCGTACTGAAGCCGGCATTGCCACCGACACTTTCCTGGAAGTCCTTGTAATCAGCCGACAGCGTGATCGAATGGTTCACTCTTTCGGTTCCGTCAAGCAGCCAGATGCTGCGCAGACCATAGATGCTGCCGCGCCCAAAAATCGTGGTGTCGCCGACACCGGCGACGGTGTTGCTGTTCGAGCGGGTGTACGAGAACACCAGCAGCCCGCTGCCGGTAGGAACGGTGTACGAACCCGAGAACACCTTGACCTCACCGGTGTCTTCTGGCGAAACCTGCACCTGTGCACTGATGCTGTGCTCACGCTGCCACAGATTGTCGTAACGCAGCGAGACCTGAAGCCTCGACTCGGTTGTGTTGGGGCTGGACTTGTTGTTCAGCTCCAGGCTGCCATGCAGCGGAAATTTGTCTTCTACCGTCAGGTCGACTTCGGTGGTGCCCGGCACCTTGCCCGGGCGCAGCAACGGCGTGACACGGCGGTCGGCCGAGCGGTTGACGGTGGAGAGCTGCGCGGTCACATCCTTGAAATTAGGCACCTCCCCTTCGGCCAGCGCCGGCACCTTGTCGAGGATGCGTCCTTGTGAGTAGTACTGCGCGCCCACCACGCGAAGCCGAGACACCGGCGCCTGCAATACCTGCAGGGTCACCACACCGTCGGTGATACGTTGCTCTGGGGTGTCGACCACAACGGTCCCATAGCCCGCATTGCGGTAAGCGACTTCGAGAGCGACACGCGCCGATTCGACGTCTGCGACTGTGCGTTGTTCACCCAGAAACGGGTAGACCGCGCGCTCTATGCGTTCAATAGGCAACACCGAATTGCCTTCGATGCGGTACTCGAACACGTCGAAGCGAGGCATAGATGGATCGGCGGGCGGGTCCGCCTCAGCATGCACGCCGAAAGCGATCGACAGCAACAGGAGAACGGCGCTGGGTCGCCAGACTGACAGCGACGGAAACCCATGACAACGGGGAACGGCCATATCGCGGATTCTTCCGTTACGTCATGACAATACGTTGAGGTCAGGGCGCGACTCGGACCAGCGGTGGCAATCCGCCGGACGTACCCAAGGCACAGGCCACACTGCGCTGGACCGCCGAGTCTCGGCAGGCACGCGCGGCATCTTCACCAGCGCTGCCGGCCACCTGCTGGCAGCTTTGCTCATCATGGGCCGCGACGCGGCTGCAGGCTTCGGGTGTGCGGCTTCGGATGTCCTGCTGCGTTGGGCGCACCGCGCGATCGATGACGGGCTGGACGGCAGACTCGGGCTCGCCTGCTGGAGGCCAGTCAACGCCATCGGCCCGTTGCTGTCGAACGGGGGCTACCGGCGACTGCAGCAACACAGGCAATGGCGCGGAGATCAAAGGATTGGCCGCTTCTGTTACCGCCAGCATTTCGACAGCGCTCGGAGCAACGAATCGCCATTCCCGATACGAGATCGACATCGGCGCTGAAAACCCCGCCGCGACGAAATCACGCGGATAACGCTTTCGATCGGACAGGCTGTGTATACCCACGATGCCCCCGTCGGGGAGCTTGATCAGGCCCCACTGCGAATCGCCCGTCATCGGGTCGGCGTAGAGACGACGCAGGTGGCGCTGTGGCGTGATGCTGCGGTCGTCGCGCAACAGATCTTCAAGCTGACGCGGATAGGTCAGCGCAGGGTCCGTTGCAGTCGCCCGATAGTGTTCAATGGCTGTCTGGAATTGCTGCCCGACAAACACCAATTCCCGTTCAGCATCACGTTGCCCAGCGATGCTCCACACCACGCTGGCCGCGGCAGCTGTGATTGCCAGCACGCTGATGAGGAACAGAACCCCGAGGTAGGTGAAGCCCCCCGTGCGCACTCTGATGCCGGTCAGATGCATCTCCTCAACCGCGCTTGCGGCGCCAGACAGCGCCGAGCGAGATCAGTCCCGAGCCGAACAGAAGTGCGGCTGCCGGCACCGGCACAGCCGAGACCGGGCTGTACTCATACTGGATCTTGAACGTCGCATCGGCCACCGCCGATCCACCGAAGAACACCCCTGGCAACGAGGTGCCACCGAAGTTCGCACCCGTGGTCGCGGCGGTGAACAGCGCAGTACCCCCACCGAGCCCGACGTACTTCGAGATGTCTGCAGACAGCACATTGACCGAGTTGGAAGCCGTTCCTGTGGGGCCTGTGAACGAATTGACCGGCGTCCCCGACAACGCTGATAAAGCCGTGCCGCTCCCCAGCAAAGTGATGTAGGTCGCAGTGACCGAGGTCGCATCCAGCGTGCTCGAGGTCACCTTGACCGGAATCCTCGCAAATGCGTCAGTGAAAGCCTGTGGCGTGCTGAGGATGTTGATCACATCGATGCTGCCAGTGACGTTGGACAGCAACGAGAAACTCACTCCAGTCAGCGTCCCCAACGTGCTGTCGAACAGCGGAAGCGAAAACGTCGACGAAAACGGGGTCGGGCCTGACGCGAGCGTACGGGTGTACTCGACCAATGCTGCATTCGCAGCGCTGGCAGAAAGCACCAGGCTGCCCATGAGAACGATGCACTTGATATTCATTTGGCTCTTTCGCAAGGATGTCGGGGATGCCGCGGCTGAAAGGTTGACGGGTGTCATGCGGGAACGGCTCCACCGAAGCCTGGTGACCGATCGCGTGCAGGCGCAGGGTCGCCCGCCCTGTTACCACCGCCCGTCATTCCAGAGATGCGCGTGCCCGCCAAACCCAGCAAACCCATCACCAACAGCCAAATGGCCGGCGGCAGCGGCACGGCCGAGAGCGGGTCGACAGTGGGCTGCGACAACGGGAGTGCCGCCACTCTGGCCTCGACGAGCTCGAACGAGTCGCCGCGCTGTTGGGCGTTCACTGCAGCCACCAGATTCCACAGAGACAGATCCACGCTGCGGCGCAGGTTCCCTGGTAAGGGATTGCGAGGCACCGCACGGGAGGGCACGAATACCGGCAACGTGAAGGCGTCATTGAACGAAATACGGGGCTCCGATGAGGGTCCCAAGGACTGGCTGGCAACAGGCGCAACCAGAAAGTCGTGAAGCTTCAGGGCTTCGTGGCCCTGCGTGCCGCTCACGCCAACCGTGGATGCGGCCGATACGGCAGGCATCAGCACGAGCGCGGTCATCACGACGAGAAAACCGGTCTTGACCGTATTGGACGTCTTGAACATGTGAATCCTTGTATGGGTCGGATCAACCGGCCGCGTGCATTCGGACCCCAGAGGCGGATCCGGCGCACGTGGCCTTCGATCTTCAAGCGACCGAACTCGACGCGCTGCGCGAGCCGGCGTACCCCTCCAACACCGCCTCGATTTGCTTGCGCCTCTGACCGGCACTGCCGACCCGATGCACAAGCGCCTCCTCCAACAAGGCAATCGCCTCCTGATTGACCGACCGGCGGTTGTCGAAGGCCTCGCGGCTGATCAACTCCTTCACCACCTGCGGCATCTTCTTGATGAACAAATCCACATCCACAGCGTTTCTCCACCAAAGCGTTGATAAATGGCACCACACCGTTACCTCGCTCCCACCCAAGAGGTGGCAAAGGAATACTAAAACGGCACCATGACGGCACCAAGAAGCCAATGCAGAGATAACGATCCGAAGTAGCTAGTCCGGCCGGTGGTGTTTCAGTTCAGGTGCGCCAATGGATCAGGGCCTGCCGATGTCAGCGGAACGGATTCCGGCGACACCGACAGGCCCTGGGCCGGTCAGCAGGAGAAGCGATTCAGCGCGCTGTCAATCGGGGTGCAGGATGCCCAGGCTCATGGCGCGCGAGATAGCATGCGTGCGGGTGTTGGAGTCGAGCTTGCGCAGGATCGCCTGGATGTGGTTCTTGATCGTCCAGGGGCTGCAGCTCAACAGCTCGGCAATTTCGGCATTGGTCTTGCCACTCTTGATGAGGTTGAGGATTTCCTCCTGCCTGGGCGTGACCAGGCGACCCGAGCGCTGCGTATGGGCGCCGGCGGCCTCGCGTTCGGTGGCCAGCACCCGCAGGAAGGCACTGTGCAGGTGCGGCACCAGCAACTCGATGATGTAGCCCAGGCGACCGTCGAGTTGTCCCGACAGCCGGGAGAACACATAGAAAGCCTCGTACTTGCCGCGCGTACCCCTCACCAGTTGCGCGGCCAGATTCTTCAACTCGTTGTCGCTCACCAGCATCAGCAGTTCGTCATCGGCCGACTTACCACTGGCGAACGGACAGAAGATGACACCCGAGCGGTTGCCTTCCGCAGCAGCCAGCAGCCGTGGCATCAAGCCGGTCATCGGGTCGGAGACGATGTCGAAATGTTCCTGCCGGAAGTATCGGCTGGCGGTGAATCGATGCATCGACATGCCTTGCCTGGAACCATCCTCGATGCCGCAGATCAAGATCTCATGCGGGATCAGCGCCTGAACGGTACTCTGGCTCCAGACAAAGAACTGATGTCGACTCGACACCAGGAACGACGCCTCGACCGCATCTGCGTAGCGGCCGCGATCAGCGTCGTTCAGCCTGGGGGTTTCACTCACGTTGGAACATCCTCGTCGACACGGCGGCAGCGCGGGCGAGGAGCGCCCCGCATTCGCACTGCGTGTGAGTCGCTGACGGTAAACGTCGATGGTGACAGTTTGTTGATCGACGACATCCTCGGATCACGTCGATAGCGGCACGTCACTCACCAGCTTTCATAAGGTTCGCCGTCAAGGCTGTTGCCGGGCGCTCCGCTGCGCACGTCGTACACGCCTTCGCGCACTTCGCCCTCCGGTGGCGGCAACGTGATCCAGGTCGATGGGCTTTCGGTGATGGGGTCGGGCGGGACGCTTCGCAGGTAGCGCTTCTCGGCGAGTTCGTCCAGGCTCTGCGGATAGCGGCCACGATCCGCGAGGTACTTGTCGATCGCGTCGCGCATGATGTGCAGATCCTGCTTCAACACAGCTTCGCGGCTGCGTTCGACGCTGTGAAAGTAGCGTGGCAACGCCAGCGTCAGCAGGGTCGCGATGATGGACATCACCACCATCAACTCGATCAGGGTGAAGCCCGTTGTGCGGGTCGAGCGCCTCGGACTGAGATGCACGCTGCTCACCACTCACGGTACGGCCGACCGCCGATGCTGGTCTTCGGCGACAGCGAGTACACATCGAACACGTCGCGGCCTGGCTGCGGGTTGTCGGCGTCGCTCTCGTAACTGCGCAGGCCCCAAGATGCATCGGCCGGCATTGCCGGATCGGCCATCGGGTCGCGTGGCAGGCGCCTCAAGAAGTAGAGCTTCTTCGCCTGCGCGCTGCCAGCATCGGGTACACCCTCGACCAATGCGCTCAGCGTCGGCGGGTAGCCCGACGAGTCGGCCGCCTTGGCAATGCGCCCGGAATCGGCTGCCACCTTGTAGGCATCGATCGCTTCCCGGATCTGCCGCAGCGCACTACGCAATTCCTGCTCTTGAGTGCGCTGAACCGCCAGGGTGGCAAAACTCATCGCACCACCGGCCAGCATCGCCAGGATGGCGACGGTGATCAACAACTCGATCAGCGTGAAGCCTCGAACTTGGGCTGTCGCGGCGCATCGCTGGTCGGCTCGACAGCCGGTCACGCCAATCGACTTCATGGCGTGGCGGTGGCTGGCGGGGTGGACGGCTCAGGCTCCGGCTCGGATTCAGCTGCCGCAGGTTGAACCGTGCCAGGCACGCCGCCGCCCGCCGGCATCGCCAGCTGGCCGACACCCTTCACGCGCAGCGGCAGCGCACCGACCGCTGCTTCGGTGCCGCCCAGGTGTTCGGCTCGATCGGGCGTGCCGGTGGCCAGGTTGCGCACCACGCGCGGCGTGATCAGCAGCACGATCTCGGTTTTGCTGCGGTCGCTTTTCTCGCTGGAGAACAGGCGTCCGAGCACCGGCAAATCGATCAGCCAGGGCACGCCGGTCGCCGCCTTGCGGTCTTCATCGCTGATCAGCCCCGCCAGCGCCTGGGTTTCGCCGTCTTTCAGCCGCAGCGAGGTGGTAGCCAACCGAGTACCGATCTGGTAGGTCAGGCCACCGGAACGGCTGCGCACTTCGCGCACGATGTTGCTGACTTCCAGACTGACCTTGACGCCGACTTCGTTGTCGAGAAACACGTTCGGCTCGACGTCCAGCTTCAGTCCGACATCCAGGTAAGTCACCGACTCGGAGACGCCGACGTTGGCAGTCGCGGTGGTGGTGATCACCGGCACGCGATCGCCGATCAGGATGCGCGCCTTGTCCCGGTTCTTCACGCGGATTCGCGGGTTGGCGAGGATGTTGGTGTCGCCGTTCTCGGCGCGCAGGTTCACGGACGGGTTGTCGATGCCGATGCTGGAGCCTCGAATCCTGCGAAGCCGGTCAAGCGTCAACTGTGTGCTTGTCAACGTATTGTTCTGCACCGTGGTGTTGCCGGTGGCTGTGGACACCACCGTCGCCGGGTTCGGCACGATGTTGAGCAGCGTGAACTTTCCCGGGGGATCGATGCCGATCTCCGACAAGCGCGAACGTTTGATCTCGAGTACCTCGACATCGAGCAGCACTTCCGGTTCAGCCAGATCCTGCTCTGCGATCAGTTTGGCAGCCAGCGCGATGGCGGCCGGGGTGTCGCGCATCGTCAGGCTGTTGAGCTTCTCGTCGGCGTACAGGTCCTTGGTCTTGAGCACCGTCTTCAACATGGCGAAGACCGCCTTGGCGTCGGCATTGGCCAGATAGAAGGTCTTGACGCTCAACTCAAGATAGTCCTTCTGCTTGACGGCAGTGTTTGGATAAATCAGTACCGTGTTGTCATTGAGCACCTTGCGCTCGAGCTGGTTGGTCACCGTCAGCACCCCAACGACGTCGTCGATGCTGAGGTTGGCCACCGACAACGTGACCTTGATATCGGGCTTCACTTCGCGGTCGAAAACGAAGTTGATGCCAGTGGTGCGAGACAGCGCGTCGAACACCGCCTTCAGGTTCGCATCACGGAAGTCGAGCGTGACCGGCTTGCGCAGACCGGCCTTCAGCGTGGGCGGCGACACCTCCGCAGATCGTCCGGTCTGTTCATCAATCTGGCGCTTCAAGGCCAGCGCACGCGCATGCGTGGGGTTTTCGGATAGCACCTGGCGCAGGCGCGGCATGGCCTCGTCCCGGCGGTCCTGACCGATCAGAGATTGCGCCTCATCGACGCTCTGATGCTGGCGACGCAATGACGCCACCTCGTCCAGGCCCGATCGCCCGCGCGGGTTGCCTGCATCGAGACCCAGGGCCCGCTGATACAGCGCTGCGGCGTCTTCAAGCTTGTTTGCGTTGCGCAAACTGTCGGCTCTTGCGAGCCACTGCCCGATCTGGGTCTCGCGCTGGCGGATCACCAGCATCCGGTACTGCCGGTTGTCGGGTTCGAGGCCAATGCCCTTCTCGATCTGCGACAGGCCCTCCTCGACCTGGCCCTTGTCAATCAGCTGCTGGCCCTGGCGCACGAATTCGCTGCCTGGCGCACAGGCTGTCAGCGCGGCACAAGCGATCAATGCAAGGCAGCCTCTGGCGATCAAGCGCCCGTGTGAATGTGAACTGCGCAGCACGTTCATCCTCCGCTCCGGAAGGTGACGGTCAGGCTCTGGCTGAGCGGCAGGTAGGTCAGCGTCATGTTCTTCTCATTCATCTGCTCGACGCGGTAGACCGCATCGACGGTGTCGCCGGCCTTGACGGGCAGAACTCGGTCGCCATGGGTGAAAAAAGTGGTGCGAATCCCGTCTTCCGACAGACCGCCCAGGTAGGCATACGGGAACGGCGGCGCAACAGGATCCGGCGGCGGCTCGTCGACGACCTTGGCAGCAGGGGGTTGCCACGACACGGCGTCGAAGAGGCTCGACGGTGGCGCGCTTTCAGCACCCGAGTCATCAGCGAGGGAACGCTGCCGCGCATCCAGGCGGCTGAGTTGCACACGAACAGCCGCAGCCTCGGGAGCAGGGTTTGCGGCCTTCGATCGGAGATTGGCGCCCGGTCGAGTCGACGATGGCGCTGCGGGCTCGACCACCTCGGCGTCGCTGCCCATCAGTGCCACCACGCGCTCAACGATCAATGCACTGCCGACCACGACGATCAGCATGGCAATGCGCTTGCGAGCGGGGCTCAGCTCGGCCATGACGCCCTGCTCAGTTCGCGGAGGCCGCGGCGACGCTCGCCGAGCCCACCACCGCCGCACTCGCCGACGAGGTCGAGGGCTTGGTCAGGAAAAGCACGAAGCGCAGCTGCGCGTCGAGCAGCGGCGATGTCGGATCGCTGCGGCGCAGGCTCACCTCATCGAGTGCCAGCGCCGGTATCTCGCGCAGCGCATCGCGGCTGAATCGGCGCATCGCACGGTAATCGGCCTTGATCGGCAGCAGGATCGAATAGCGCGCCAGCGGCTCCGCGGGCTCGCTCGCGAACTTGAACTCGGCTTGGTCGAGCATGAATCCCCGCCGTTGAGCAGCTGCTTGCAACTGAGCCAAAGTCGGTGCGATGGCGCGCTCGCCCGCAAAGCGCTGCTCGAACAGGGCCAGCTGTTGCCGCGGGCTGGCATCGGCTGCTGGTGTCGAGATTGCTCGCGCCGCAGAGCGCTGGGCCAGCAAATCGCTCTCGGCTTCGAGTTGCTGCGCTTCGGTTTGCATCGGTTGTACCAGGGCCCAAACGGCTAGCACACAGATGAGACCGAGTGCGAGCCCGACCCACCCTGGCAGGCCGATTCCACGCAGCCACTGCGCGCCCTGCCAGCGCGCCCGCGTCAAGGCTGCCGCCATGTCGCCGCCAAGGTAAACGAGACCA
>CANHOE010000021.1 GCA_947462175.1 Burkholderiales bacterium
AGCAGATCGGCGAGCTCGACCTGCGCACCGGCGAAGGCGTGATCGAGCCGGGAGACTTCACTGTCGACGAGAAAACGCATCAGGTGTACCTGACCGAAGACGGCCATGAAAACGCCGAGCGTCTGCTCGGCGAAGCGGGCATCCTGGCCGAAGGCGCCAGCCTGTACGACGCGGCGAACATCTCGCTGATGCACCACGTCTACGCGGCGTTGCGCGCCAGGCACCTGTACAACCGAGACCAGCATTACGTGGTGCAGAAGGGCGAGAACGGCCCCGAGGTCGTCATCGTCGACGAGTTCACCGGCCGGCTGATGACCGGGCGCCGCTGGTCCGATGGTCTGCACCAGGCGGTCGAGGCCAAGGAAGGCGTGCCGATACAGAGCGAGAACCAGACACTCGCTTCGATCACCTTCCAGAATTACTTCCGCATGTACGGCAAGCTGTCAGGCATGACCGGCACGGCAGACACCGAGGCCTTCGAATTCCAGGAGATCTACGGCCTGGAGACGGTGGTCATCCCGCCGAACCGCCCGACGGTGCGCAAGGACGAGCTCGACCTGATCTACAAGACCAGCCGCGAGAAGTTCGATGCGGTCATTGCCGACATCCGCGAATGCCACGAACGCGGCCAACCGGTGCTGGTGGGCACCACCTCGATCGAGAACTCCGAGCTGATCTCCGGCCTGCTCAACAAGGCGAAGCTGCCTCACAACGTTCTCAATGCCAAGCAGCACGCCCGGGAAGCCGAGATCGTCGCGCAGGCCGGCCGGCCCGGCGTGATCACGATCGCCACCAACATGGCCGGTCGCGGCACGGACATCGTGCTGGGTGGCAATGTCGAGAACCAGATCAAGGCGATCCAGGCCGATGTCGCCATCAGCGAAGCCGACCTGCAGGCGCGCGCCAAGCAACTCAACGATGAATGGCAGGGTCTGCACGACCGGGTGAAGGCCGAAGGCGGGCTGCGCATCATCGCGACCGAGCGCCACGAGTCACGCCGCATCGACAACCAGCTGCGCGGCCGTTCCGGTCGTCAGGGCGACCCTGGATCCTCGCGTTTCTATCTGTCGCTGGACGATTCGCTGATGCGCATCTTCGCTGGTGACCGCGTCAAGGCCATCATGGAGCGGCTGAAGATGCCCGATGGCGAGGCCATCGAAGCAGGCATCGTCAGCCGCAGCATCGAAGGCGCGCAGCGCAAGGTCGAGGCGCGCAATTTCGATGTGCGTAAGCAGTTGCTCGAGTACGACGACGTCGCCAACGACCAGCGCAAGGTCATCTACCAGCAGCGCAATGAGATCCTGGAATCTCAGAGCCTGACCGAGCAGATCGGCAGCCTGCGCCGCAGCACGATGGCCGATGTGGTGCGCACCCACGTACCCGCCGAGAGCCTGGAAGAGCAGTGGGACCTCGATGCACTTCAAAAGGTGCTGCGCGAGGAATGGCAGCTTGATCTGCCGCTGAAGGCCGAAATCGAGGCCAGCGACTCGATCACCGACGAAGACCTGATCGAGCGCGTCTCGAAGGCGGCCGATGAATTGTTCGATGCCAAGGTCCAGTTGGTCGGCGCCGAGCAGTTCCAGCCCTTCATGCGGATGATCTTCCTGCAGTCGATCGACCAGCACTGGCGAGAACATCTGGCCGCGCTCGACTACCTGCGCCAGGGCATCCACCTGCGCGGTTATGCACAGAAGAACCCGAAACAGGAATACAAGCGCGAAGCATTCGAGCTGTTCAGCCAGCTGCTTGACGTGATCAAGATGGACGTGACGCGCACGCTGATGACGGTGCACATTCGTTCGGCCGAAGAGGTGGCCCAGGCCGCCGAGGCCATCGAGCAGCGCGCGGAGCGCATCGCCAACGTGACCTACACCCACGCGAACGAGGATGGCAGCCTGTCGTCGGAATCGGCGCCAGGTTCCGGCGCGGAGGCTCAGGTCGCTGCCGCCATGACTCAGCGCGCCCAGACTCCGGCTGGCGACATGGCCCGCGTTGGCCGCAACGACCCGTGCCCCTGCGGCAGCGGCAAGAAGTACAAGGTCTGTCACGGCAAGTTGGTCTGAGCACCACTGGGACGGGTCCAGCGCGACCCTGAGGAATCTGCGATGCCCGTCAATCTGCAAGCACCGAATCCTGCTGATCTGAAGCCCGTCCCGGGCGTGCAGCTGGGCACCGCGATGGCCGGCGTCCGCAAGGCGAACCGGCGCGATGTGCTGGTCGTCACCTTGGCCGAAGGCTCGCAGGTTGCGGGCGTGTTCACCCGCAACCGTTTCTGCGCAGCGCCGGTACAACTGTGCCGGCAACACCTGGCGATCGATCGCGGTGCGGCGCCCGGCATCCGCGCGATTCTGGTCAACACCGGCAATGCCAATGCCGGCACCGGCGAAGACGGACTGGCGCGTGCGCGCTCGACTTGTGTGGCGTTGGCCTCGCATCTCGGCGTCAAGCCCGACCAGGTGCTCCCGTTCTCCACCGGCGTCATCATGGAAACGCTGCCGAACGACCGCATCGAAGCCGGTCTGCCCGCGGCACTCGCCGATCAGGATGCCGACCACTGGGCACAAGCGGCAGAAGCCATCATGACCACCGACACGCTGCCCAAGGCGGCCTCGGTGCAGGTTCAGATCGGTGGCAAGACGGTCACCGTCACCGGCATCAGCAAGGGCGCCGGGATGATCCGCCCGAACATGGCGACGATGCTCGGCTTCGTGGCCACCGACGCGGTGTTGGCGCCCGGATTGCTGGACACCTTGGCGCGTGATGCGGCCGACTGGTCCTTCAACCGAATCACGATCGATGGCGATACCTCCACCAACGACTCTTTTGTGCTGATCGCGACCCAGCAGGCAGGGCATGCGCCGATCACGCAGCTCGACAGCGGGGACGGCGCGGTGTTGCGAGAAGCGGTCATTTCGGTGTCGACCCAGTTGGCCCAGGCCATCGTGCGTGACGGCGAGGGCGCTACCAAATTCATCACCGTGCAGATCGACGGCGGCGCCACCGAGGCCGAATGCCAGCTGGCAGCGTATGCCATTGCCCACTCGCCGCTGGTCAAGACGGCGTTCTTTGCGAGCGATCCGAATCTGGGCCGCATCCTGGCGGCGGTCGGCTACGCTGGCATCGCCGATCTGGACCAGACGCTGATCGACTTGCACCTCGACGATGTCCAGGTGGTTTCCCGCGGCGGCCGCCACCCGGCGTACCGAGAAGAAGACGGCCAGCGGGTGATGAAGCAGAGCGAGATCACGGTGCGGGTGAACCTGAACCGCGGCGCCGCCAGCAGCACGGTATGGACCTGCGATCTCAGCTACGACTACGTGAAGATCAACGCCGACTACCGCAGTTGACAGGCGGGGGCTGGGTGCGCCCGCGCAACAGCGATAGGCGCGTTTGCCAGGTCATGGAGCCCCCACATCGCGGTTTGGGCCGGTGACCAACGACAATCGGGAATTCCCGTAACGCGTGTCCCTGGGGCGCGTCCGGCCCGGCCGGCCAGCGCTCCTCGCCCCTCGCCTCATCCATGAACGCACCCACGTCCCTGACCGAATTGGTGTCCGCGAGCCGCGTCGAAACCGGCTCACCTCGCCTGCGCGAGATTCCGTACAACTACACCTCGTTCTCCGATCGCGAGATCGTGTTGCGGCTGCTCGGCGCGAGGGCCTGGGAACTGCTGGGCCGGCTGCGCGGTGAGCGCCAGACCGGCCGCTCGGCGCGCATGCTGTACGAGGTGCTGGGCGACATCTGGGTGGTGCAGCGAAACCCCTACCTGCAGGACGACCTGCTCGACAATCCCAAACGCCGCAAGCTGCTGATCGACGCGCTGCACCACCGGCTCAGCGAGGTGGAAGCGCGCGCCAAGCCCAGCGACGGCGCGCACCACACTGAAGTCAATGAACTGATCACCTGCGCGAAGGCCGCGGTACAACGCTTTGCCGACCAGTTCGACGAAGTCGCCCGCCTGCGCCGCCGTGCTACCAAGACGCTGCGCCGCTGCACCGCGGCCGACAACGTCAAGTTCGATGCGCTGTCGCGCGTGTCGCATGTCACCGATGCCACCGACTGGCGCGTCGAGTACCCCTTCGTCGTCCTCATGCCCGACACCGAGGCCGAGATGGCCGCACTGGTCAAGGGCTGTGTCGAGCTGGGCCTGACCATCATCCCGCGCGGCGGCGGCACCGGCTACACCGGTGGCGCAATTCCGCTGACCTGGAGCAGCGCGGTCATCAACACCGAGAAGCTCGAGGCGATGAGCGAGGTCGAGATGCGCCAGCTGCCCGGCATCGAGCAGCCGGTGGCCACGGTCTGGAGTGAAGCCGGCGTCGTCACGCAGCGCGTGGCCGATGCGGCCGAGCGCGGCGGCTATGTGTTCGCGGTCGACCCGACCTCGGCCGAAGCCAGCTGCATCGGCGGCAACATCGCGATGAACGCCGGCGGCAAGAAGGCCGTGCTGTGGGGCACCGCGCTCGACAACCTCGCCTCGTGGCGCATGGTCACGCCCGAGGCCAAGTGGCTCGAGGTCACGCGCCTGAACCACAACCTCGGCAAGATCCACGATGTGGAAGTGGCCAGCTTCGAGCTGAAGTACTTCGACGCCAGCGGCAAGACACTCGAGCGCACCGAACGGCTCGACATCCCCGGTGCGACCTTCCGCAAGGAAGGCCTGGGCAAGGACGTGACCGACAAGTTCCTCGCCGGCTTGCCGGGCATCCAGAAGGAGGGCTGCGACGGCCTGATCACCAGCGCGCGCTGGATCGTCCACAAGATGCCGGCGCACATCCGCACGGTGTGCCTCGAATTCTTCGGCAACGCGAAGGACGCGGTGCCCAGCATCGTCGAGATCAAGGACTACATGTTCGCCCAGGCCAAGGCGGGTGGCGCTGTGCTGGCAGGACTTGAGCACCTGGACGACCGGTACCTGAAGGCCGTCGGCTACGCCACCAAGAGCAAGCGTGCGCATGCGGGTGCCAACGCCAACGGCTTGCCGAAGATGGTGCTGTTCGGCGACATCGCCGGCGACGACGCCGACGTGGTCGCACGTGCCACCAGCGAAGTGATCCGCATCGCGAACAGCCGCGCTGGCGAGGGCTTCGTCGCGGTCAGTCCCGAGGCGCGCAAGAAGTTCTGGCTCGATCGGAAAAGAACAGCAGCGATCAGCAAGCACACCAACGCCTTCAAGGTGAACGAGGACGTGGTGATCCCGCTGCCGCGCATGGGCGAATACACCGAGGGCATCGAGCGCATCAACATCGAGCTCAGCCTGCGCAACAAGCTCGCGCTGCTCGATGCGCTGGAGGCTTTCTTCCG
The DNA here is from genome assembly GCA_947462175.1 of Burkholderiales bacterium. Classification (GTDB taxonomy): domain Bacteria; phylum Pseudomonadota; class Gammaproteobacteria; order Burkholderiales; family Burkholderiaceae_C; genus PBB1. Next base: position 5,305 of record CANHOE010000021.1, read on the forward strand.
CAAGGGCCAGCTGCCGCTGGGCAAGGGCGACGACGCAGTCGACATCCCCTCGGCCGAGTTGCTCGAAGACCGCGTGCAGCAGGCGCTGACGCTGATCGATGAAGTGCGTGCGCTGTGGCAGCACTGGATGACGCACCTCGACACCGGGGTGGGCGAACCCACCTATTTCCAGAAGCTGCAGGATCACACGTTGCGCGCCTCCTGGAAGCAGCAGGTTCGCGCGCCGTTGCAGACCATCTTTGCCGGTGCCGCGCTCTCGCCGGTCATCGACGCCTGCCAGGCGATCCACAAGGAAGTGCTGCACGGTCGGGTCTGGATCGCGCTGCACATGCATGCCGGTGACGGCAATGTGCACACCAACATCCCGGTCAACAGCGACGACTACGAAATGCTGCAGACCGCGCACGAAGCGGTCACGCGCATCATGAATCTCGCGCGCCGGCTCGATGGCGTGATCTCCGGCGAGCATGGCATCGGCATCACCAAGCTCGAATTCATGACCGACGCCGAGCTGGCCGACTTCGCCGCCTACAAGCAGCGCGTCGACCCCGAAGGCCGATTCAACAAGGGCAAGCTGATCCGCGGTGGCGCAGGGCGCGCCGATGTGGCTGAACTCGGCACTGCGGCTGAACTGCGTCCTTCGGACCTGACGCAGGCTTACACGCCAAGCTTCGGGCTGATGGGCCACGAGTCACTCATCATGCAGCAGAGCGACATCGGCGCCATCGCCGACAGCGTCAAGGACTGCCTGCGCTGCGGCAAGTGCAAGCCGGTCTGCGCCACGCACGTGCCGCGCGCCAATCTGCTGTACAGCCCGCGCAACAAGATCCTCGCGACCTCGCTGCTGGTCGAAGCCTTCCTGTACGAGGAGCAGACGCGCCGCGGCATCAGCCTGCGCCACTGGGAAGAGTTCGAAGACGTCGCTGACCACTGCACCGTGTGCCACAAGTGCCTGAGCCCGTGCCCGGTCAAGATCGACTTCGGCGAGGTGTCGATGAACATGCGCAACCTGCTGCGCAAGATGGGCAAGAAGAGCTTCCGACCTGGCAACGCGGTGGCAATGACGTTCCTGAACGCCACCAACCCGCAGACGATCAACCTGATGCGTGGCGCGATGGTCGGCATCGGCTTCAAGGCGCAGCGTCTGGCGAACGACCTGCTGCAGCGTCTCGCGCGCAAGCAGACGGCGCTGCCGCCTGCCACGGTCGGCACCGCGCCGATCAAGGAACAGGTCATCCACTTCATCAACAAGAAGCTGCCCGGCGGCCTGCCGAAGAAGACCGCACGCGCCTTGCTCGACATCGAGGACAAGGACTACGTGCCGATCATCCGCAACCCGGCCACGACCACGGCCGAGACTGAAGCGGTGTTCTATTTCCCTGGCTGCGGTTCGGAGCGGCTGTTCTCGCAAGTGGGGCTGGCCACGCAGGCGATGCTGTGGCACGCCGGCGTGCAGACGGTGCTGCCACCAGGCTATTTGTGCTGCGGCTACCCGCAGCGCGGCAGCGGCCAGTTCGACAAGGCCGACAAGATCATCACCGACAACCGGGTGCTGTTCCACCGTGTTGCCAACACGCTGAACTACCTCGACATCAAGACGGTGGTGGTGAGCTGCGGCACCTGCTACGACCAGCTGCAGGGCTACCAGTTCGACAAGATCTTCCCCGGCTGCCGGATCATCGATATCCACGAATACCTGCTCGAGAAGAACATCACCTTGCCGGGGCAGGGCGGCTATCTGTATCACGACCCCTGCCACAGCCCGATGAAGCTGCAGGAGCCGATGAAGACGGTGAAGGGCCTGCTCGGCGCAAACGTCATCGACGCCAAGCGCTGCTGCGGCGAAAGCGGCACGCTGGGCGTGACGCGCCCCGACATCAGCACGCAGATCCGTTTCCGCAAGGAAGAAGAGCTGCGCAAGGACGAGGCCGCGCTGCGCAAGACCGGTGCGGTGGCCGAGACCGGTGCGGTCAAGGTGCTCACTTCCTGCCCGAGCTGCCTGCAAGGCCTGAGCCGTTACACCGGCGACTTGCAGAACGGCCTGCTCGAAGCCGATTACATCGTCGTCGAGATGGCCAACCAGCTGCTCGGCCCCGACTGGATGCCGGAGTACGTCGCGCGTGCCAACCAGGGTGGTATCGAGCGGGTCCTGGTGTGACGGCACACGAATCCGGCTGCGAGTTGTGCCGGACGGACGGCGGACTCGTCGTCGCGCGCATCGCGCAGCTTCGCGTTGTGCGGCCCGACGACGCGAACTTCCCAGCCACCTACCGGGTCGTCTGGAACGGGCACGTGGCTGAATGGACCGACCTGCCACCCGAGCAGCGCAGCCTGTGCATGCGTGCCGTGGCCAAGGTCGAGACCGTGCTGCGAGAGGCGCTGGTGCCGACCAAGATCAACTTGGCGAGCCTGGGCAACGTGGTGCCGCACCTGCACTGGCACGTCATCGCGCGCTTCGATTGGGACAGTCATTACCCCCAGCCGGTGTGGGGCACGGCGCAGCGCGACGTCGAGCCGCCTGCCAAGCAGAGGCTTGCTCTCGGCCTGGAAGCTCTCGACGCCCGCATCGCCGCCGCCATCGCGACGATGGGCGGTGACTAAACTGGCAACGTTTCCTCGAGATCCCCGATGGCTGGTCTGACTCCCAACACCCCGCAACCCACCGCCCTTACCGTGCATCAGCAGTCGCGCGTGCTTGAGGTCGGCTTTTCTGACGGCAAGATATTCCGCATTCCGTTCGAGCTGATGCGGGTGTATTCGCCCTCTGCCGAGGTGCAGGGCCACGGCCCCGGCCAGGAGGTATTGCAAACCGGCAAGCGGGAGATCGAGGTCGTCGCGCTCGATCCGGTCGGTAACTACGCCGTGCTGCCCACCTTCTCCGACGGGCACAACACCGGCATCTACTCCTGGGACCATCTCTACTTCCTCGGCTCGCAGCAGGCCGAGCTGTGGAAGCAGTACGAAGAACGACTCGCCGCCGCGGACATGAGCCGCGACGCGCCGATGCAAGCACCCTCCGGGTCTGCCTGCAACAGCCACTGAACACCCACCAAGGCACGCCGTGAGCAACACCCATTTCGGTTTCAAGTCGGTCGACGAGTCGCAGAAGGCCCGACGTGTCCGAGGCGTGTTCGACTCGGTGGCATCGCGCTACGACGTCATGAACGACCTGATGTCGATGGGCCTGCACCGCGCCTGGAAGGCCTACACCATCGCCGTGGCGAATGCCCGGCCCGGTGACCGCGTGCTCGATATCGCAGGCGGCACCGGTGACCTCGCTGCAGCGTTCCACAAGAAGGTCGGCGCCAGCGGCACCGTGGTCCACACCGACATCAACGAAGCCATGCTGCGCCAGGGACGCGACCGCCTCACCGACAACGGCGTGCTTCTGCCCACGGCGATCTGCGATGCAGAAACACTGCCTTTCGCAGCCAATACCTTCGACCTGGTGTCGGTCGCCTTCGGCTTGCGCAACATGACGCACAAGGACCGCGCGCTGGCCGAGATGAACCGCGTCTTGCGCCCCGGTGGCAAGCTGCTGGTGCTGGAGTTCTCGAAAGTGGCCAAGCCGCTCGAAAAGGTCTACGACTGGTATTCGTTCAAAGTGCTGCCGAAGATCGGCCAGTGGGTCGCCGACGACGCCGACAGCTACCGCTACCTGGCCGAGTCGATCCGCATGCACCCCGACCAGGACGCCCTGAAAGCCATGATGAAGGCTGCCGGATTCGCTCATGTCGATGTGCACAACCTCAGTGCGGGCATCGTCGCGCTGCATGTCGGCATCAAATGCTGAGCTGAGTCAAGGCGGCTGTTACCAGCTGCTACATATTCACGTTTTTCCGCATTGCCATAAGGCTGCTCCCCGCGTTTGCGGGTGACCACAATGGCATGTCAGGCAGCTACACTGCCCCACGGCACCAGCCATGGCATTCGCCACTCGGCGTCGTAGCTCTGTCAACCTGTTGGAGAAACCCTGGATGATTTCGAGTCTTGACGGACGTGGCGCCTGCCGCGAAAGCCGATTCGGTGGCCGCATCACATTGATCGCATTGGCCGCCACCCTCGTTCTGCTGGCGGGCTGCGGCGACAAGAAGAAAGAAGCATCTGCCTCGCAGACCGCCGCCAAGGTCAACAAGGAAGAGATCACCGTTCACCAGATCAATTTCGTGCTGCAGCAGCAGCGCGGACTGCAGCCAGAGCAGACAGAAGCCGCCGGCAAGCAGATCCTTGAGCGCCTGATCGACCAGGAACTGGCCGTACAGAAGGCCGAAGAGCTCAAGCTCGATCGCGACCCACGCGTGGTTCAGCAGATGGAGGCGGCCAAGCGCGAAATCATTGCGCGGGCCTACGTCGAGAAGACTGGTGAGGCTGTGTCGAAGCCCACAGACGCTGACATCAAGGCCTATTACGACGCCAAGCCGGCACTGTTTTCGGCTCGCCGCATTTACAGCCTGCAGGAAATCGTCATCGAGGCCAAACCCGAGCAGTTGCCGACCCTGCGTGAACAACTGGGTGCCTCAAAAAGCATCAACGACTTCGTGGAATTCCTGAAAGCCAATGGCTACCGTTTCTCGGGCAATCAGGCAGTGCGCCCGGCAGAGCAATTGCCACTGAACCTGCTCGACACGTTTGCGAAGCTCAACGACGGACAGGCCGTGCTGCTGCCGTCGGCCGCTGGCGCGCAGGTGGTGCTGCTTGCAGGCTCTCGTTCCGAGCCGGTCGATGAGGCGCGCGCCAAGCCAGCGATCGAACAGTTCTTGTTGAACGATGCCAAACGCAAGCTCGTTGAATCCGACATCAAGGCCTTGCGCGCGGTAGCCAAGATTGAATACGAGGGCAAGTTCGCCCCGACGCCAGCGGGCGCGGCTTCCGCCGCGCCGCTTGCGGCACCCGTCCCTTCACCGGCATCTGCACCGCCGTCTGCGGCTTCCGAGGGTGGCTTGAGCGCCTCGGACATCAGCAAAGGACTGGGCCTGAAGTGATGAAACACAACCTGCAATCTGCGTTGCTGACGGCTGTCGCTTCCGTCTTCTTGTGTTCCGTTTCGCCGCAGGCGCAGGCGCAGGCCCCGGCCGGATCCAGTGCGGTGCAGACCGCCAACGAATACAAGCTCGGTTCGGGCGACGTGATCCGCATCAACGTCTATCAGAACCCCGACCTGACGCTTGAAACTCGGATCACCGAAGCAGGCATCGTCACCTATCCCCTGCTAGGCCCTATCCGTATCGGCGGTCTCGGTGTCACGGCCGCAGAAAAGTCGATCGGTGATGGTCTGCGCAACGGCAACTTCGTCAAACAGCCGCAAGTCACCATTGTTGTGTTGCAGGTGCGCGGTAACCAGGCCAGCGTGCTCGGCCAGGTCAATCGCCCGGGCAGGTTCCCGCTCGAAGTCGCAGACATGCGCTTGACCGATCTGCTGGCTACTGCAGGGGGCGTCTCGCCCATCGGTTCCGACCGGGTGGTGCTGTCGGGCGCGCGCAATGGCACGCCTTACCGCATTGAAGTCGATCTCCCGACCCTGTTCGGACCGGGCGGACGCGACAAGGATGTTGTGGTTCAAAACGGCGACACCCTCTGGGTCGATCGGCAGCCGCTGATCTTCATCTACGGTGAGGTTCAGCGCCCGGGCTCCACCCGGCTCGAGCGCGGCATGACGGTGATGCAGGCACTGGCCACCGGTGGCGGCCTCAATCTGCGCGGCACGGAACGTGGCATCCGCGTCCATCGCAAGGACGCTGACGGCAAGGTACAGGTCTTGCAACCGAAGATGGATGACAGCCTGCTCGAGGGCGATGTGGTGTTCGTCCAAGAGAGCCTGTTCTGACCGGAGTAAACGGTGACCTTCGCCAATTTCATTGCCATCGTTCGGGCTCGCCTGTGGCTGTTGCTCGTGGTCATGGGTGTCACCGTGGTCACCGCGGTGGTGATCAGCTTTCTGCTGCCGAAAAAGTATGTCGCTGTCGCCTCCGTCGTCGTCGATGCCAAGCCCGATCCCGTATCAGCACTGATCTATCCGGGCCTGGCGTCCCCGGCTTTCATGGCCACCCAGGTAGATGTCATGGGCAGCGACCGCGTCGCATTGCGCGTGGTGCGAGATCTGAAGCTGACTGAAAACCCCGAGATCCGCCAGCAGTGGCAGGACGAGACCGGTGGTCAGGGCACTGTTGAACAGTGGCTGAGCGGCGCGCTGAAGCAGAGTCTCGACATCCAGCCCTCCAAGGAAAGCAATGTCATTTTCGTGGCCTACAAGGCACCCGATCCTCGCTTTGCGGCGGCCCTAGCCAATGCCTTCGTCCAGGCCTACATCGCAACGACACTTGAATTGCGCGTCGATCCTGCCAAGCAGTACAACAACTTTTTCGATGACCGAGCCAAGGCTGCGCGTGCAGCTCTCGAGGCCGCTCAGACCCGGCTCTCCAACTTCCAGCGCCAGAATGGCATCGTCGTCAACGACGAGCGCGTGGATGTCGAAATGGCGCGCTTGAACGAGCTGTCCAGTCAATTGGTGGCCTTTCAGGCGCTGAGCGCCGAATCAAGCAGCCGTCAAACCCAGGCCGCTGGAGCCTCCGCTGATCGCTTGCAGGAAGTCCTGACCAACCCGGTCATCGGGCAGTTGAAGTCTGATCTGAACCGCTCCGAAGCCCGGTTGCAGGAGCTCACGACACGGTACGGCGACAACTACCCGCTGGTGGTCGAAACCCGGGCGAACATTGCCGAGCTGCGAGCTCGTGTTGATTCTGAAACCCGCCGTGTCAGTGGAGGTGCTGCCGTAGCCAACACCATCAATCGCCAGCGTGAAGCTGACACCCGTGCGGCCCTGGAGGCGCAGCGCGCCAAGGTGCTGAAGCTGAAGGCCATGCGAGATGAGGGATCAGTACTGACTCGCGATCTTGAAAGCGCACAACGAGCGTTCGAGGGGGTTTCTGCCCGACTGACGCAAAGCGGGTTGGAAAGCCAGAGCACGCAGAGCAATGTCAATGTGTTGAGTCAGGCCGTGGCGCCGCTCAGCCCATCTTCCCCGAGGATTCTCGTCAACACGGCTCTATCAGTGATCGTGGGCCTCATTCTTGGCACAGGCGTTGTGTTGCTGCTTGAACTGCGTGACCGCCGCGTTCGGGGTATCGATGACGTGATGGAGGCCCTCAAGCTGCCGATCCTGGGTGTGATGCCCAAGCCAGGCACGCGCCGCAGCGGAGCTCAGCGCCTGCTCGGCATGGAGCAGCGGGTGTTGGGCAATAGCGTGGCCCCTGGCAAGGGATCTGCGTGATGGCCAAGTTCCGCAGTTCCAGCGTCCTCGAGCCGATCAACAACGCCGAGCCCATCGAAGACAGCGATCCTGAAGGCGGCGTGCTCGACCGCTCCATCGGCTCGATCATCAGCGAGTTGCGCGACCTGTCCACCGATCAGGTCGAGCAGATCCTGGCATACCAGCAGCAGCATGGCGTGCGCTTCGGCGAGGCCGCTGTGGCGCTTGGCCTGGTCAGCAACGACGACGTGCTGCAAGCGCTGTCGCAGCAGTTCCACTATCCCTACGCGCCCAAGCGCGCCGACAGCCAGGAGCTGGTCACGCTGACGCAGCCCTTCTCGGTGCAGGCCGAGGCGTTTCGCGCCATCCGCAGCCAGATCACGATGCGGATGAATCACGAGGGCGAAGCGCGCAAGGCGCTGGCCATCATCAGCCCCGACACCATGGACGGCAAGAGCTTCTTCGCCGCGAACCTGGCGGTGGCTCTGGCGCAACTGGGCAGCCGCACGCTGCTGGTCGATGCCGACATGCGTGGCCCTCGCCAGCACAAGATCTTCGAGGTGCCAAACAAGACAGGCCTGTCGTCTGTGTTGTCGGGCCGCACCTCCACGCAAGTGATCCAGCAGGTTGAAGGCGTGCCCGGCCTCTTCGTGTTGCCGGTGGGCGTGACCCCGCCGAACCCGCTGGAGCTGGTCGAACGCCCCGCCTTCGGCTTGCTGATGCGCGAGCTGGTCAGCAAGTTCGACTATGTGCTGGTCGATACGCCTGCCGCGCAGTACGGCGCCGATGCCAGCGTCATCGCGGCCCGTTGCGGTGCTGCCCTGGTGCTGGCTCGCAACAACGAGTCGCGCGTGGCCGACCTGGTGGACCTTGTCGGCTCTTTCGAGAACTGCCCGGTGCGCATCACGGGTGTGGTGATGAACGAGTTCTGACACCGCACCTCGCGGTCGGACCCATGCCTTCGAGCAAGACCATCACCATGCCCGAACGGATTCAGCCTTCCGCCCCTTACGCACCTCGAGTACCTCCGTTGCGGGACCTGGCCCCGTGGCTCATCCTGTTCGCCGGCCTCGCTGCGCTTTACGTTCCCACCATCGTCGATTTCGTGCACGGCCCGTGGCGCGGAGACCGCAACTCGCACGGCCCCATCGTTCTCGCGCTCTCGGCCTGGTTCTTCTACTTCCAGGCCAAGCGCATCCAGGAGCAGCAGCTCAACCTGCCACGAACCCCGGCGCCGCTGGCGGGGAGTTTGTTGGTGGCCATCGGCCTGTCGTTTTACGTGCTCGGCAGGTCTCAGGCCTTGCCGATGTTCGAGCTGGGCTCGCTGATCCCAGTGTTGATCGGTGTGGTGTTGCTTTTCTTCGGCCGGGTGATCGCAGGGCGTTTCTGGTTCGCTTTCTTCCTGTTGTTCTTTGCCATTCCGATGCCGGCCTCGATCGTCGATACGTTGACCCAGCCGATGAAGCTCGCGGTGTCGGTGTCGACCGTCGAACTGCTGCACGCATTTGGTTACCCGGTCGCGCGCTCCGGCGTCATCATCAGCATCGGCAGCTACCAGCTGCTGGTGGCCGACGCCTGTGCCGGCCTGAATTCGCTGTTCACGCTGGAGGCGCTCGGCTTGCTGTACATGAACGTCATGCGCCATGAATCGGTGTTCCGCAACATCACGCTGGCCATTCTGATCGTGCCCATTTCGTTCGCGGCCAATGTGACCCGCGTGATCATCTTGACGCTGCTCACCTACTACTTGGGCGACGATGTCGGCCAGGGCTTTTTGCACGAGTTTTCGGGCATGGCGCTGTTTCTCACTGCGCTGTTCCTGATCATTTCTACCGACACCGCGCTGCGCGCCTTGTCGCGTCGTTTCGAACACCGTGGTGCCTGAGCGCTGCCGCCAACCCTGGTGAATGTGCCCATGCTGAAGATCGCCCGCCTTTCTCTGCGCTCCACGGCATTCGTGGCGCTGGCCATGCTGGCGGCCGCAGCGCTGGCCATGGTGGCCGCGCCGCGCTTCGCTGCCACCGAGGCGGCGCCCAGCCTGGAGGCCACCGTGCCCAAGAGCTTTGGCGATTGGAAGGCTCTCGAGGGCAACTCTATCCAGGTGTCGGTGTCGCAAGGCGTGGAAACCTCGTTCGAACAGCCCTACGACCAGACCGTGCTGCGCACCTACGTCAACAGCCGAGGCGACCAGATCATGCTGGCACTCGCCTGGGGCGAACGCCAGCAGCAGGACGTGAAGGTCCACCGCCCCGAGGTGTGCTATCCGGCCCAGGGCTATGTGGTCAAGAGCCTGCACCACGAAACGCCGATCGCCGTGGCCGGCCGCACGGAGCCGGTGCCCACCATGGGCATGCTGGCTGGCCGAGGTGGCAAGGGCGGTGAACTCGAAGCCGTGCGCTACTGGATACGCATCGGCACCAACTACACCGGCGACGGGCTGAGAGCGCGCTGGTACATCCTGCAGGAAGGCCTGAACGGCCGCGTTGTTGATGGCGTGCTGGTGCGTGCCTCGCAACGCATCCGCAGCGAAGAAGATGCCACCCGCGCGAACGCGCTGATGGCTCAGTTCCTGAGCGAACTGACCCAAGCCGTGCCACCTGCCACGTTGGCGATGCTGGTTCGCTGACCATCATGGCGCTGGCCAAGGGTTTCACCTTCGGCGCTGCCAGCGTCGCTCGCCGCACCAGCGCCCTCCGCTCCATCGGCCTTGGGATGGCAGTCATGGCCGTGGCCTTCGTGCTCGGCGTGATGTGCGTTTTCATCGGTGATGCAGCTGCTGTCAAGCCGGTGTTCTTCATCGGGCTGCCGTTGGCGCTGGTCATTGGATTCACCTTCGTCATCAGCCCGAAGACGCTGGTGCTGGCGATCCTGCTGACCCGCGCAGTGTTGGA
>CANHOE010000022.1 GCA_947462175.1 Burkholderiales bacterium
ATTATCAAAACGGAGCGTCTGAGCTAAGCGTCGATAAGGGACGGAAACCGGGGCGAATTGGCGCTTGCCGAGCGACCGCCTCGGTTACCTCGCTCACGTTCAAACATTCGCTATCGCGACGCCTCGACCCTTCGGGTCATCGGTTGGGGTTCTTGTGCCAGAGCCTCTGCCGTTCGCCTCCGGCCGCAGCGAGCAGGTCAAATGGCTGGTGTTCAAGGGCCTCTTTTTGGTTACTTTTTCTGGCCCCGCAGAAAAAGTGACTCGCCCGCCGGGGCGAATACCCGGCGCGGTCTCACGAAAGGCGAACAGCCTACGCGTAGAGATCCAGCGCCGACCCAGCCCGCGGCCGCGCCGCCACGATCGACGCCACAGGCGCTTCATCCACGACCACTGATCGATCTGTCCGACCGTTCTGCGGCGGTGCCTGACGTTGCGACGCCTGCCGCTGGGCTTGCTCCGAGACCCCGCCGCCACTGAGCGTGAAACCTGCTTCCTGCAGCGACGTGGCCAGTTCAGCCCACCCCGATTCGATGGCCTGCCGGGTCTGCGCCCGATCGGCACCGAAATCGACGCGCGCCTGGTCGCCGTTCATCGTGATCTGGACCGACACCGGGCCGAGTTCGGCAGGATTCAGGTGCAACTCCGCCTTCGACAGCCCGCCGCGGGCGAACACGCTGACCTGGGCGGCCAAGGCCTCGTGAAATCCTGGATCGCCGACAGCAGTCGACACGGTGGCACTGGCAGATGCCGGGCTGTCGATCAATCGTGCGAGGTGGGAGGGTCCCTGGCCTGCGATGGCTGTGCTGGAGCCCAACGTCAATCCATCCAGAGAGGTACCGGCTTTGGGCCTTTCCTCCGACCTGCCAGCACCGACCGACAGCGCAGCCAGGTTCGCCAGCACCGCATTGGGCAAGGCGCCCGAGGTGGAAGTGGCGTCGCTGGCGAGCTTCAGGTCAGCGGCCGAAACGGACTGCGCGACCTGACCTGGCGACCGATCCGCCGCCGCGGCACCGTCCATCGCCGCGGCAAGGCCGGCCGGCGCGCCTTTCACGTCAGAGGCAGACGTCGCTGACGCATCGGTGCCCGCCAGGCCATCGACCGCATTACCGATCGCCGCCAGTTGGGCCGCCACCAGCTTCGCGTCGGCCGAAGCGTCGCCAGTGGCCAGGCGCTTGTCGGCTGCCGCTGGCGTCGCCGGCGTGGTGAGCGGCATCCCGCCAGGCAACAGCAAAACGAGATCGTTGGCGATGTCCGCAGATGGAATCGGCTGCGCCTCGTCGTCGGTCGCGCTGGCAGCGTCAACGCCTTCAGCAACGGTGTCCGCCTCGGCGTACCGATCCGGCGCCTCGTTCGTGGAGGTGCTCCGGTCTGCAGCGCTGGTGCGCGCCGGCACTGTCGATGCCCGGGGTGCATCCGCCTCGGCGGTCTTGTCAGCGTTGTCCTGCGTGCGGCTGTCGGCAGCGCGTGACGCGCGCGTCGGCGATACCGGACTCGGCGTGGAACGGGCTGCCGCTTCGGTGGGTTGTTTCGCGGCGGTGGCCTCGGCGCGGCTGTGCGCCAGCAGTCGTGAGAATGTGGCCTTGCTGCTCTCGTCCTTGGCGTCTGGCACCCGGGTCGAGCCCGTCGCCGACAAGCCGGTGACGGCAAGTGTCTGCGGCTTCAGCTTCAACGCATTGAGCGCCCGCGAACTGTCGAGCGCGCTCATTGGACGACCCTCTGCGCTGCGCGCTGCGGGATGAGCGCTTGGGAGCGGCCCGGCGCGCTCATGCCGCCCCCGCCAGACCCGTGACCTGATTCCAGCTGGCGCGGGACGCAAACTCGTCGCAAGCCTTCTGCTCGCGACGCTGCGAGGCGGTGTTCGCCTCGGCAACACGGCGTTCGATCAGCTTGCGCACCGATGCCACACGCAACTCGCCGTCGCGCAGCGCGACCCTGGCCTGGTCAAGCTCGGCTTGGGCTCGCACGGCGGCTGCGCGCTGCTGTTCAACAGCCTGGGTCAGGCGTTCCATGAAGCCGCGGTAGCAGTTGACCAGTTCCATCCGGCCGTCGGTTCGGAATTGATGTGCCCAGCGCTTTTCGTACTCACGCCGATAGGTCAGCAACTGCTCTGCCTGATTGGCGGCAGTCTGCTGCGCCTGGGCAGCACGTTGACAGCTCAGCGCCAGGTCATCGCGCTCGCGCTCGACCTGACCCAGCAGGGTCATCAGGGGTTGCAGGATGCTCATCGGCTATGCCTCGGGTCGGAGGAAGGGAAAGTCAGCCCGACACCACTGAACGCAGCCACTCGACACTGTTGTCGAGCGTGGCGGGCTGGTGCATGTCTTGCTGAAGAAACTGGCTCATCGGCGCATGCAGGCGCACGGCACTGTCGAGTTCGGCATCGTGGCCGGGCGCGTAGGCGCCAAGCTGAATCAGGTCACGGGCCTTCTGGTACTTCGAGTGCAGCTGGCGGAACCGCCGCGCCGAGTCGACGTGCGTCGCCGGTGCCACATTCGTCATCACCCGCGAGATCGAGCGCTCGATATCGACTGCGGGATAGTGGCCCGCTTCGGCCAGTTCGCGCGACAGCACGATGTGGCCGTCGAGGATGCCCCGCGCCGCGTCGGCGATCGGATCCTGCGGATCGTCGCCCTCGGTCAGCACGGTGTAGATCGCAGTGATCGAACCGCTGCCGACCGTGCCGTTGCCGCTGCGTTCGACCAGCTGTGGCAACTTGGCGAAACAACTTGGTGGGTAGCCTTTGGTCGCTGGTGGCTCGCCGATCGCCAGCGCGATCTCGCGCTGTGCCATGGCATAGCGGGTCAGCGAATCCATCAACAGCAGCACATGCTGGCCACGATCGCGGAAGTGTTCGGCCACGGCGGTGGCGTAGTTGGCGCCCTGCATGCGCGTGAGTGGCGGGGAATCTGCGGGCGCTGCCACCACCACCGAACGCGCCAGGCCATCGGCGCCCAGGATGTCCTCGATGAATTCCTTGACCTCTCGACCGCGTTCGCCGATCAAACCGACCACGATCACGTCGGCTTCGGTGTAGCGAGCCATCATGCCCATCAGCACCGACTTGCCGACGCCCGTGCCGGCGAACAGGCCCAGCCGTTGACCGCGTCCGACGGTGAGCATCGCGTTGATCGAGCGCACACCGGTATCGAGCGGCGTGCGCACCGGATCACGGTCCATCGCGTTGATGGCCCGGCGCACCAGCGGCGCGTTGTGCACGTCGACCAACGGACCTTTGCGGTCCATCGGGTGGCCATGCGAATCGACGACGCGGCCGAGCAGGCCGTCGCCGACCGGCAGGTGCAAGGTGCGGTCCAGACTGCGTCGCCAGGGATGCCGGGGAGCACCCAACTGCAGCGGCACCATCGGGGAGGTCTTCGGCACCACGCGCGCACCGCTGGCCAGGCCATGGACATCGCCCGTGGGCATCAGATAGCTTCGGTCGCCAGAGAAGCCGACCACTTCGGCGGGCACCGGCGGCTGACCCGCCATGCGCACTTCACAGACCGAACCAACGGGCTCGCGGATACCGGCCGCTTCCAGCACCAGACCCGCCACGCGCACCAGCATGCCCTGTGTCTCCAGAACCACCGGATCGGCAGCGAACATCTGCAATGTCTCGAGGTAACGCGTCCAATCATCGGATCGGCTGGCCGCACCCGACTGCGCCCTCTCGGCGCTGAGCGCAGCGCGTTGCAAGGCTTCGTTCTCGAGCGGGCTGTTGATCATCGCGGGTCCCGATCGGGGTCGCCTTCAGCAGAAACGACGGGCTCAGCCGCCGTCCATTCGCTGGCAGAACCGAGCGCGGCCGAGGCCCGACGCCAACGCGCGGCCACCGTGCCATCGACGCTCGCGATGTCGCTGTCGACACGGCAGCCACCGCGCGCAATGCTGGCGTCGGGGATCAGTCGGGCTCCGCGAGCCTCGAGTACGTCTGCAGCGCCTTGGGCGACCAGCGGCTGGTCATCGGGGTGCACGCGCACGGTGACATGACGGGCACTGAGGAGCAGCGCCTCGACGGCTTCCTGCGCGACGGCGGCAACCAGTTCCGGGTTCCCCTTCAGTTCACTGCGCACGACCTGGCGTGCCATCGAGGTGGCACACACCGCGATCGCTTGTGCCAGCTGCTGTTGCAGGCTGTCGAGCTGGGCGCCGTGCGATTCCATCAGGCGGCCGAGCTGACTGGTGATCTGCGCGGCATAGCTTTGCTTGAACCCATCGAGCGCGGCGAGGCCGTCCCGGTAACCGTCCTGGTAACCACTCTGCCGTGCTGCGCGAAGCTGCGCCGCCAGCTGCTCGGCCACCGACAGCCTGGGCGTCTCGGGCTCGGCAGTCGGCATGCCCGCGTTGGCATGAGGATCGGCGCCCAACAGCTCGTTCGGGTTCCACGCTTCGAACGAGCTGAGCTCTTCACGCGGAATGAAGCGCGCGTATGCGGAGGCCTTACCCCCACCTTCCGGCGGCGGCACGTTCTTGAACTTAGAGGAAGTCATCGTCGCTGCCACTGCTCAACTGGATCTGACCTTCGTCAGCCAGGCGGCGGACGATCTTCAGCAGTTCCTTCTGCTCGCTCTCGACTTCGCTGACGCGCACCGGCCCGCGCGATTCGAGGTCTTCGCGCAGCGTTTCGGCCGCGCGCGTGGACATGTTTCGGAACACCTTCTCGCGCATCTCTGGTGTCGCCCCCTTCAGGGCGATGACCAGCGATTCGCTCTGCACTTCCTTCATCAGGGTCTGGATCGCCTTGTCCTCGAGCTTCTCCAGGTCGTCGAAGGTGAACATGTTGTCCATGATCTTCTGCGCCAGCTCGTTGTCGGCCTCTCGGATGTAGTCGAGCACAGCGGTCTCGATGCTGCCGCCCATCATGTTGATGATCTCGGCCGCAGGCTTCACACCGCCGAGCGACGCCTTGCGCATCTTGTCGCCGCCGGCCAGGACCTTGCTCATGACCTCGTTGAGGTCTTTCAGCGCCGACGGCTGTATGCCATCGAGCGTCGCAATGCGCACCAATACCTCGTTGCGCTGGCGCTCGGTGAAAAGCTTGAGCACCGACGAGGACTGGTCAGGGTCGAGGTGCACCAGGATCGCCGCAACGATCTGCGGATGCTCGTTGCGCAGCAGCTCGGACACCGACTGCGGGTCCATCCACTTCAGGCTCTCGATGCCAGATACATCGCTGCCCTGCAGGATGCGGTCGATCAGCAGGTTGGCTTTGTCGTCACCAAGTGCTCGGCGCAGAACGCTCTTCACGTACTCGTCGTTGTCGGGCACCAGCATGCTCTGCTCGCCAGCCATCTCCGAAAACTTCACCAGTACGCCTTCGACGCGATCGTGCGTGACCGCTTTCATCTTGGCGATGGTCTCCCCCAGCGCCTGCACCTCTTTCGGTGCCAGGTACTTGAACACCTCGGCAGCCTCTTCCTCGCCAAGCGACATCAGCAGGATGGCGGCGTTCTCGAGGCCCTCTTCGGGCGTGTCGGCGCTCATCGTGGGTTCATCCGTGGGCGATGGAAGTCAGGGCATGCACAGTCATCACGCCGGCTGGCCATTGACCCAGCCACGCACGATGTTCGCCACTGCCGCCGGGTTTTCCTTGGCCAGCGAACGTACCGCATCGAGCCTGGCGGTGTCACGAGGCGCTTCCAGCACCTGCATGCGCGGCGCCGGCAGGCCCGGCAACGCTTCGGCGTCACCCACGCTGGCGTTGACGGCGCTGCCGGGTGGTGGAACGGCGGGCGCCAGCGCGGCTTGCAGGCCGGGCTTGATCATCCCGAAGAACACCAGCAACGCGACCAGCGACAGCCCGGCGGGAACGGCGGCCGCACGCAGCATGTCGAGAATCTCGGGCTGCTTCCAGATCGGCGTGTCGACCACCGACACGGGCTCGACCTTGAACGGCGCATTGATCACGCGCACAGAATCACCGCGATCCTTGTTGTAGCCAATGCTTTCCTGCACCAGTGCGGTCAGTTTTTCCAGCTCTTCTGGCGCCAGTGGCACCTGTGTGACCTTGCCCTTCGGGTCGGTGACAGTGCGGTTGTTGACCACCACCGCTGCGTTCAGACGCTTGACGGTGCCGGTGGCGTTGCGTGTGACGCGCACCGTCTCATCGACTTCGTAGTTCTTCACCGCTTCGCGACGACTGTTGGCGACCGGACCGCCTGCCTGCGCAGTCTGCAGCGGCACCGCGGCACCGGCGAGGGGGGCTGCGGCCGGCAAAGGTGGCTGGTTGCTTGCAGCACCCGGCACCCCCGACGGCGCCGCCGGGTTGCTGCCCGACTGCTCAGTCGTCTGCTCGCTGCGCACGGTGACCTCAGCACTGGCGCCCTGGTTGGGCTTGAAGAGCTTTTCAGTCGACTCGATCTGCGCGAAATCGATGTCGGCAGTCACGTTGGCGCGCAGGTTGTCGCGGCCGACCACGGGCTCCAGCAACTCGGCGATGCGCTTGGAGTAGCCCTGCTCAATCTGCGAGATGTACTGCAATTGCTGCGCATCGAGACCCGCCTGCGCATTGGTGTCGGGCGGAGACGAGATCAGCGCACCGGTCTGGTCGAGCACACTGACCGCCTTGGGGCTCATCTCGGGCACGCTGCTCGACACCAGGTGCACGATGCCGGCCACCTGACCGCGGTCCAGCGCACGACCGGCATGCAAGGTCAGCACCACCGAGGCGCTGGGCTTCTGCTGCTCACGGAAAAAGCCGTTCTGATTTGGCAGCGCGAGGTGCACCCGCGCGCTTTCGACGGCAGCCAGAGAGGTGATCGAGCGGCTCAGCTCCCCTTCGAGGCCACGTTGAAAGGTCAGCCGCTCCTGGAACTGCGTCTGCCCGAAGCGGGCGCCATCCATCATCTCGAAACCACCGACCGAGGCCTTCGGTAGGCCGGCCGAAGCCAGCTTCAACCGGGCATCGTGGACCATCGATGCCGGCACCATGATCGCGTTACCGCCGTCGGAATGGCGGTACGGAATGTTCATCTGAGACAGCTGCGCAATGATCGCGCCGCCGTCCTTGTCGGACAGGTTGGCGTAGAGGACCTTGTAGTCACCCTGACTGCTCCACATGAGCAAGGCCAGCACGACGCCGGCCAGCGCAGCAGCGCCAAGACCGAGGTTGAATTTGCTTTTCGGCGGCAGGCCTGCAAGGCGGGCGCCGAAGCCGGGTGCGGCGGTCAGGTCGCCGGGGGACTTCAGGATGACAGCGTTGTCCATCGTTCTCGTTCAAGGCATGGGCAAGGCCGAAAGCACCGGCCGATAGGAGCCATTATTCGAACGCCGCGTCGCGTTCCAAGGATCGAGAAGCGAAGCAAACCCCCGCCAGTTCGCCCCATCGTGGCGCGCTCGTCTGTCTACGATGAATGGCATCAAAACCTGCCGCCCGTGCGTCGATTCGAGGCGCTGGCGCAGGTGAATTTCAGGGGTTCGCAATGAATGTCACGCTCAAGCCATTCGACTTCGCCCAGGCGGTGGCCCGTGCCGGGCTGAATACGCAGGGTCAGCCACTGGGCAAGGCGGTGCCAAGCGAGGGCGGTGGCTTTCAGGCAGCGCTGACCCAGGCGCTGGGTGCGGTCAGCAACTCGCAGGCCGAGGCGAGACGGCTGCAGCGCGAAGTGCAATTCGACAACCCGAATGTGAGCATCGAAGAGACGATGGTCGCGATGCAGAAGGCGGGCATTGGCTTCCAGGCGACGATCCAGGTGCGCAACAAGCTGGTGCAGGCTTACAGCGACATCATGAACATGCAGGTGTGAGGCATGGGCTCACGCCTGACGCGGACTCAGACCTTCTGGTCCAGCGTCTTGCCGAGCAGTGGCACCTGGCCGTAGGGAGAAGGCTGTTTCGAGGCCGCTTCGAGCTGCCTGGTTTCCCAGCTGAGCCACGGGAAGCGGCGAGTCATGGGTTCGGGCGCATCTGGCGGTCTGCGCTCCTGCTGAGACGACTGCTGAGATGACCCGCTGGCCGCGCCGGCAGGACGAACAGCACCGACCGGCGGATCAACCGCGGCGATGGAAGAAACTTTGCTGAGGCTCATGATTCACTCCCGGAATCGAGGCGGGATGCCTGTATCCAGGATGTCGGCGGATGCACGCCGGACTTGACGGCACGAAGCCGTCAATTTGTAACAAGCCGTGGCTTATTCCTCAGTCCAGCGCGATCAGGCGTCGGCGCTTCTGAGTCTGGTCGATGTAGCGCTGCAGCGCACGCAGACTGTCGCTGCCGACATTGACCATCTCGCACCCCAGTCGAACACCACCGGCGTCGTGCTGCAGGGAAGTGACATGCTGGAGCCGCAGCGGCGTGCTGATGCGGGTGTCCGCATCGAGGTCGATCTCGACACCATTGAGCAGCACACCCGGCTCGATCATCGGCACATCGTCGGGAAGGAACAATGCACAGCCGCCGATGCTGACGTCCAGCACGCGCAATGACAGGGGCATGTCGCGCAGCATCGGATGGCGCAACCGCGCGGAGGGAGCGTGCCGCACCAGTGGCCGCACGCGGTAGCCGTTGCGACGCTGAAAGCGGAACATGTCTCGCGGGTAGCCACAGCTGATCGCGCTCGTGCGCCCGTTGTGAACCAGCAGCAAGCCCTGCACATCGAACTGCACCTTCACGCTGTCGAGGTAGCCGACGGCCACCGCTTCATTGCATTCGATCAATGCCTGAAGCTGCGGGGATTGCGCATCGGCGCTGAAGCTGAGGACACCGCGCGCTGCGTCGACCGTCCACAACGAGACCGCCACTGCGGTGCCATTCGGCGCGTTCAGGTTCAGCACCACATTGGCATCAAGCAGCTGCTTGAGCATCGCCGCCAGTTCGGCGGGTGCAGTGATGTGGAAGTCGTCCAGACCCCCGTGGGCGGCAGCCACGGCGTCCAGCGGCATCGGCAACGTGTCCATCTAGACGGAATGCAGTCAGTGCAGCGTGGCGCGCGTGCCGCCCAGCAAGTGATCGAGACCTTCCAGCCAGGGTTCGGCCAAGACACGCACCTCGGCGTCATTGACAAGGATGCGCTGCATGATGCGCGACTTCAATTGAAGTTCGTCGCTGGCGAGCTTCTGATCGGCAGCGGCATGCTTGAGCTGCGAAATGAGCAGCGCGCAGGCGCCTTCGAGCTTGACCACGGCGTCCCAGTTGCCATCGCGGGCGGCCTCAAGCATGTCCTGGCTCGCGCGTTCGATGGCCTCGTAGTACT
Source organism: Burkholderiales bacterium (assembly GCA_947462175.1). GTDB lineage: Bacteria > Pseudomonadota > Gammaproteobacteria > Burkholderiales > Burkholderiaceae_C > PBB1. The sequence goes on from CANHOE010000022.1 coordinate 9,191, forward strand.
GCAGCAAGGTGGTACTCATGGCAATCCCGGTTGATTTGGTTTGCGGCTGCAGCTTCATCCGTTGACGACTCGCTTGGGCGCCGGAGCAGCGGCCTGCGCCGCAATTTGCGACCACGCATCGCGCAGTGGCTGCACGAGGTCTGCGCACTCCTGCAGCATCGCCTCGTCGTTGCGCAGGTTTGCCAACGTGAGTCGCTGCGACACGTAGCCATAGAGCAGCCTGAGGTTGGCCGCCAGCTCGCCGCCAGACGCCATGTCGAGTCCGCCGATCAGTCCTTCTTCAACGATGCGGACCGCGCGGCTGATGTTGTGGCATTTCAATTCGATGTTCTTTGCACGCAGAGCGCCACGCGCTTGTGCGATCGATTCGAGCAGTCCGTCGTAGAGCATCTCGACCAATCGATGAGGGTTCGCACCATCGACGGCGGAGGTGACACCGACCTCACGATAAGCATTCGACTGACCGCTGAAGCTGGCATTTCGAAAGGGGTTGGCGGCGGCATACATCGCTTGTTTCCTGAAGAAGTCCGAGTGCTTTTTTTATCGGCACGGCGCACGCTGCACTTGAGCGCACGTTCCCTTCAGCTGTTCTTATTGTTCGTCGCGAAGAATTGCTGGTTGATGTACGTGTTCAGACTGTTCAACTGGCTGATCTTGGTGTCGAGTCCGCCGTACTGTGCAAGCAGCCTCGCCTTGGTGGCCTCGATGCGGGACTGGTACTTGGCCACATCGTCATCATTGCGCTTGATCGAGGCCTGTATCGCGGCCGTGCGCGTCGTGACCGCACCGTCGGTCTGGATCAGGGCCTTGGTGAGCGTCTGCAGACGAACCGCCAGCCCAGCGGTCGGATCGCCGCTGGCACCCGAACCTGGATTGGAGAATGCCTTGCTCACTTCACCGAGGTTGCCCAGTGCCGCGGTGAGCTTGCTGTCGTTGACCGACAGGCCGCCGCCGGTCTGCAATTGGATACCAAGGTCGGACAACGTCTGGAACACCGACGAAGCGCCACTCGGAAACGTGATCGCCGAGCGCAACTGGCTCTTCAGCGACAGCGTGGCACCGTCGCCCTGCAGCGTACCCGCAGTCTTGGTGTCCGGGTCGTACTTGGTCTGCGCGTTGAGGTAGGTGTTGATGTCGTTGTACGACTTGACGAAGTCGTTGATGGCCTTCTTGAACGCATCGTTGCTGGGGCCCACCTGGATCTGCACCGGCGATGTGGTCACCTTGCCGAGGTTCAGCGAAACGCCCTCGATCGCGTCGGTGAACGTGTTGCTGGCAGAGCTCACCGCCAGGCCATTGATCGTTGCCAGCGCGTTCCTTGCGGGCACAGTCTGCGTCAGCTTGCTGGCAGCCGGCGTGCCCGGGTCGTAGACCAGGCTGGCCAGCGACGGCGGGTCGCTGGGCAACACCGGCGGCGCGGTGTCAGCGGTAGCGGTGATGCGGATTGCATTGTCAACGCCGGTGGCAGTGGACTTGATGGCCAGTCGGGCACCCGAGGCGTCCTTGACGATGGACGCCGTCACTCCGGCATTCGCCGCGTTGATCTTGGCGCGCAGGCTTTCCAGAGAGTCCTCGCCCGCACCGATGACGATGTCGACGGTCTTCGGTGGTGTCTGGGGGGTGAAGGTGGTACCGCCACCATAGCCCCCGATCTCGATCTTCAGCGTACCTGTGCCCACCGAGGATGCGCTGCTGGCGTAGACGCCCGAGGCCAGCGACTGTGCCTGCGCAAGCTGCTGGACTTCCACGCTGTACGTGCCGGCTGCGGCGGTGGCGGTCGACGAGGGCGAGACCGCGCTCGGATCGGTGGTCAGCGCCGATGTCTGTTGCCACAGCTTGGGATCGGCAAGCCGTGCCACCGCATCCTGAACATTGGTCGTGTAGCTCTTGAGCAGTCCAAAAGACGACAGCTTGGCCTGCAGCACGGTCTTCTGCTTGGTGAGCAGAGAGACCGGGCGTTGCTCGATGGCGACCAGCTTGTCGACAATGCCATTGACGTCGAGACCGCTGCCGAGGCCAGGGGATGCAATAGACGTCATCAGAACGCTCCTTCAGTGTTCGTGGGCTATCGGTCTCGCGCTCTGGAACTTGAGCCTGAAACGGCAACGACCCACCCAGCCCGCTCGGACCGCGTGGGTCGCGTTTCGACGCGAAATCGCAGCGTTCCGGATCAGCCCTTCAGCAACTGCAGCACCTGCTGCGGCAGCTGGTTGGCCTGCGCGACCATCGCGGTGCCGGCCTGTTGAAGGATCTGCGCACGTGAGAGGTTCGCAGTTTCCGAGGCGAAGTCGGCATCGACGATGCGGCCCCGCGCTGCGGAAGTGTTTTCCGACTGGGTCGCGATGTTGGACACCGCAGTCTCGAAGCGGCTCTGCACCGCGCCCAGCGTGGCGCGAGCGTTGTTGACCTGGTCGAGCGCATCGTCGACCTGCTTGATGGCCAGCCAGGCGTCCTCGGTGCTCGCGACCGACAGCGTGCCGAAACCAGCGACGGTGGTCGAAGCCACGGTCGCACTGGTGTCGCCGATACCGGTCTCAGCCACGGTGAAGCCGCCAAAAGTGACTGCCGCAGCGAGACCGGTGGAGTCGAGTGTGCTCGAGCGGAAAGCCAGCGCGTAGTCGCCATCGGCTTCCTTCGACAGATAGGCGGTCACCCCGGTGTCGGAGGTGCGTCGGTTGATGGCTTCGGCCACTTGGCCGAGGCGCTCTTCAGCACTGCGTGCCACGCCGAGGCCGGACAGCGGGTATTCGAAGCCGCCGACCGAGATGGCCAGCGTGCCGGAGGCCACCGCAGTCAAGGTGGTGACAGCTCCTGAGCTGATGTCGGGAATATCGGCAGATCCGTAGGTGACGTTAGACAGCCCGTCGGTGCTGACGTTGGTCAGCGCCGCGATGGTGATGGCTTCACCCGAGTTGGCACCAATCTGGAAAGTAGCCGCTGTGAAGCTGCCGTCGAGCAGCTTGGTTCCGTTGAACGAAGTCTGCTTGGCGACGCGGTTGACTTCATCGCTGAGCTGCGCCACTTCGGACTGCAGCGCCGCGCGGTCGGTCGCACTGTTGGTCGCATTGGCCGATTGCACCGCCAGTTCGCGGATGCGTTGCAGCGAATCGCCGACCTTGCCTAGCGCACCCTCAGCCACCTGCGCCAGCGAGATGCCGTCGTTGGCATTGCGCGAAGCGACGTTCAGGCCGCGGATCTGTGTGTTCATGCGCTCGGCGATCGCCAGGCCAGCGGCGTCGTCCTTGGCGCTGTTGACGCGCAAGCCTGACGACAGGCGCTGGATCGACGTCGCCAATGACGCTTGCGACGAGTTCAGATTGCGCTGCGCGGTCAGCGAGTTGATGTTCGTGTTGATCGTCTGGGGCATGTTCGGTCTCCAACGTCTACAGAAGCCGGAACCGACCACCTGCCGGATCCGTCGCAGTCAAGAAGACCGCTGTTGATGTGACGAATTCTGGAGAATCAGTTGAGCCGCCATTCGATCGATAAGGTGCGTGAACTCCCGCTTAATTGCGCGCCGAAAAGAAAAATGCCCGGCATGGCCGGGCATTCGGGAGAAAAGAAGGGCCGCGCGAGCGGCGCCTGCTTCGTCTCTTATCGCAGCAGCTGCAATACCTGCTGCGGCAACTGATTGGCCTGTGCCACGATCGCGGTACCAGCCTGTTGCAGCACCTGCGAGCGGGACAGGTTGGCAGTTTCCGAAGCGAAGTCCGCGTCGACGATCCGACCACGTGCAGCCGAGGTGTTTTCCGACTGGATCGCGATGTTCGACACGGCGGCCTCGAAGCGGCTCTGAACTGCACCGAGCGTGGCGCGAGCGCTGTTGACCTGGTCGAGCGCGTTGTCGATCTGCTTGATCGACAGCCAGGCGTCGTCGGTGGTTTCGACGGAGAGAGCATCGATGCCCTGAACCGTGCTGCCAGCAATGGTCACGCTGCCATCGGCGAAGCCAGTGGAGGCCACAGTGAAGCCGGTACCGAATGAAACAGCTGCTGCAGCGCCGGCCGTATCGAGCTTGCTCGAGCGGAAGGCGAGGGCGTAGTCACCGTCGGTTTCCTTCGACAGATAGGCCGTGACGCCGGTGTCCGCGGTGCGACGGTTGATGGCCTCAGCCACCTGGCCCAGACGCTCTTCGGCCGAAATGGCGGCCTTCACGCCAGTGAGGGTGTACTCCTTGCCGTCGACAGAGATCGCCAGTGCGCCCGAAGCAATTTCCGTCAGCGTCGTGACGGTGCCGGTGCTGATGTCGCCCAGATCATCCGCGCCGTAGGTCACGTTCGACAGCTTTTCCGCGGTGGCGTTCGTGAGCGAGGCGACGGTGATGTTGTCACCAGCACCCGAGCCAATCTGGAAGGTGGCGCCGCTGAGCGATCCGTCGAGCAGCTTGGTGCCGTTGAAGGTGGTGGTCTTGGCAACGCGATCGATTTCGTCGCGCAGCTGAGAGACTTCGTTCTGCAGCGCCTTGCGGTCGTCTGCGCTGTTGGTTGCATTGGAAGACTGAACAGCCAGTTCACGAATGCGCTGCAGCGATTCGGTCACCTTGCCCAGCGCGCCTTCAGCGGTTTGCGCGAGCGAGATGCCGTCGTTGGCGTTGCGTGCGGCGACATTGAGTCCGCGAACTTGCGAGTTCAGACGCTCGGCGATCGCCAGACCGGCAGCGTCGTCCTTGGCGCTGTTGACGCGCAAGCCGGATGACAAGCGCTGCAGCGACGTGGACAACGAAGATTGCGATGTGCTCAGGTTGCGCTGAGCCGTCAGCGAATTCACATTGGTGTTGATGGTCAGTGCCATGAAAAAGCTCCTTGTGTTGATGAACTCCCGGCGTGGACGCCGGCTTTGCCTCGACAGAGGCGGGTCGCCCCACCTCGATCGAGCCAGTCTTCGGGCAGTCAGTGCCTGCGCACTTTCCGGTTGTCCCTGGACCGGCTGCGCCCGGCGGCAGTCATCCTGCAAATCCCCTTGAATGGGTTGTGGGCACTTGCGGTAGGCTGTTCCGGACCACGAGGCTTGGGACAGACGCCTCGTTGGAAATGTTTTCGTCTGCTCGTCTGGCGACTTGAGCAAATTTTGCGAACCGACACACCTGTCTTGGCGATAAGCGCAGACCACAACGCGCTTTTCAACGCATCCAATGCGTCGCGTTCCTTCTAGATTCGATCGAACCGCGCCGCATGGCGCCACACGCCGCTTCGCTCGAGGATTCTTCGATGGCCCACGCCCACACGCACGCTGATGCCGCCTACCTGAGTGCCAAGCGCAGCGCCTATCAGTTCGTGACCACACAGAACTGGGCCGATGCCGCGCATGGCCTCAGCCGACTGTCGAACGATCACCGCTTCGCCGCGAGCGATTGGTTGTCGCTGGCGATTGCCAACGTGCATGCGGGTGCGCTGTCCGCCGCGACGGATGCAGCGCGGCGCGCCCTGGCTCACGACCCGCTCCATCTGCGCGCACTCCAAGTGCTGACCATCTCGCTGCTGGAACAGCACCGTTGGCATGAAGCGGCCGAAATCTTCGATCAGCAAAGAGACAACGCCGAGGCACAGGCCTCGTTCGACTTCCTGGTCAACCAGGGCACCACGATGTGGCATCTGAAGCGCCATCACGATGCACTCGACGCATTCCTGCGGGCCATGGCGATCGACGTCTCCGCTGCCAGCCTTCACCTGCGACTTGGCCTGGTGCTCAAGGACATGAAGGATTACGACGCAGCGGCCGAGAGCTTCCTGACCACACTGGCACTGCAGCCGACCCGGTTGTCGGCACGCCTGATGGCAATCCACATGCGCCAGTACGCCTGCGACTGGCGCGACTTCGATGCCTCCTGCGTCGAAGCGATCCACGCCATGCAAGAGCTCAAGCATCGAGATGCCGATGC